>DFGW01000146.1 GCA_002372465.1 Butyrivibrio sp. UBA3740 | reverse complement strand
ATACGATCACAAAGGTATGCTCAGAAAAAATCAAAGCATATCCTTAGCCCCATATATCAAAAAAGGCATGCTCTAAAGGCCAGGAATCAGACACCAAGAATCACCAAGAATCAACCACCATCAATTCGTTGCCAGAAATCAACCGCCAGGAATCAGCATAACAGCTATTATCCCTACTGCCAAAAGAAATATCAATGTTAAAAAGCAGGTCAGATACATCAGCCTGCAGCTCCTTGGAATATCCTCTACCTCTTCTTCCCTTAGGGCATCACCGATATATGGCTTATGAACAACCTTACCAAAGTAGCTGGCGTCTCCGGCAAGCCTAAGGCCCAGGGCTCCGGCACAGACACTTTCTGTCTGGGCTGAGTTGGGACTTTTGTGGTTGTACCTGTCTCTCCTAAAAATCCTTACAGCTCCCATTCCGGAGTAGTCCCTGCCACCAAGAAAAGAAGCCAGTATCATAAACAGAGCACTTATCCTGGCAGGCAGAAAGTTCACAGCATCATCAAGCTTTGCAGCAGCGAAACCGAAGTTCTCATATCTGTCATTGTGATACCCCACCATGGAATCCATGGTGTTTATGGTCTTATATATAAGCCCCAGGATCGGCCCACCGATAAAGGTATAGATGAGCGGCGCAATAACTCCATCAGAAGTATTCTCCGCCACAGTCTCCACCGTTGCCCTGACTATAGCCTTCTCGTCAAGGCCTGCTGTATCCCTTCCAACTATCATGGAAACTGCTATTCTGGCATCCTCAAGCGTACCTTCCTTCAGAGCCCTGTAAACCTTCATGCTCTCATCCTTAAGGCTCTTTGCCGCCAGGCAATAACAGGTTAAACCAGCCTCTATGGCAATCCCTGCATGCACATTGATCATGTATGCAGCCACCACCACCGCTGTAACTGCAAAGCCTGTTATGATAACCATGAAAAGACACATCACAAAGCCTTTAGCCTTTTCTTTTCCGGGATCTCTTTTCCCGGAAACATCTCCCAGTAACCTCTTATCAAAAAAGCCAATGAGCCTTCCTATAAGCCTTATGGGATGCGGAAAGTTCATCGGATCTCCGATGATCTGATCCAGCACAAAGCCTATAAAAAAAGCTATCAGATGATAGATCATTTCTCCCTCAGTCCCCTTTACATATTAGTTAAACTGATGGCACCAAGCACCCCCACCAGTAAAGTCTCGCACATCACCACAAAGAACCCGGCAGTATCTCCCGTGACTCCTCCGAAATGTCTTTTGCAAAGCTCCCTGTACCAGAAGGTGAAAAGAACTGTCGCTCCTCCAGTCATGATCCCGGCATAGCGGCTTATGAGCATCATGGCTCCCAAGGCCAAAAAGGCCTGAAGTCCAAGGAAAAAGACATCTCCCTTTTCGCTTCTTTTTGTTTCCATGCTAAGCATTCCGTCTTTCTTCGCCTTAGGAAAAGAAATACAGGTAATTCCGCAAAGGGCCCTGACCAGAACAAAGGAAAGGCAATAGATCATCATTAGCCCGGGGTCCTGAGCCTCAAGGCACTTTTGCACAAACAGATACAAGAATCCTGTCCATATCAAAAGAGCTGCCCCTGCGCTTATACATGCGAAAGCCCCGATATGGGGATCCTTCATGATCTCCAGTTTCTTCTCTTTGGATTGGTATGAGTGGAGCGCATCCTGAACATCCATAAAGCCATCCACGTGAAAGCCGCCGGTTACAAGAAGCGGAATCACTGTAAGGATCAATGTTACAAAAACGGCCGGAAGCTCATAGAAAATCGAAAGCTTCATGAAAAGGTAAGACAAACCTCCGATGACTATCCCCGTTAAGGGCAGAAAGCTTATAGCATGCTCTGCGCTGTCCTCATCCCATTTGATCCTCGGCATGGGTATCTTGGAATACAGGGATAATGAAATTATTATGCTCTTAATTATTTTCACGAAGTTTCCATTCTCCTTTTGTTTTCCAATTTGCATCTTTAGAAGTCTCATCGCTCAGGCTCTCACAAAGCTCATATACCATGTCCACCCTTGAGGCAAGGAGCTCGTTTACAAGTCCCACAAGCTTCACATACTTTCGGGTATCCTCGTCGTAGGAAGCATCCTCCAGAGGAAAGCTGTTGGTGACAATCACCATATTTGATGCAGCGCCGGCCAGCTCCATTACAGAGGTTACAATATGATCTTTGACATCCTCCAAAGCAAAAGAGCTATTGTCAGTCGCTGTCTGCTCTTTATGCCCACAAACCTGTCTCTTACTGTCAGTGCATCCGGCATGCATTTCATTACCTATGAGGTTTGACATGCACTCCAAAAGGCAGGTGCTGTTCTGAAGGTCCGGGATTTCTTTGATAAGTTCATGAACTGCTGTAGGCCTTTCGATGGTCACAAAGCCTTTCCCTTCCCGTAGCTTTCTATGCTTTTCAACCCGGCGCTTGCCCTCTTCGCCGTAGGGGATCATTGTTGCAATGTAATATTTCTTTTGAATAACAGCAAGCTCCATGGCCAGGGCTTCAGCCTTCTTAGACTTTCCGCTGTCAGGAGTTCCTATTATCAGAATGGTCATTTATCAAACCTCTCGTACTCATCAATCTCGTAATCACTGAATCTGGCCCCGGTCTCATAGTAATCCGCCACCATATCAAGAAGCGGAAACAGCATCATAGCTCCAGTTCCTTCACCAAGGGCCATGTTTCCTGCAATGTATGGCTTAAGCCCAAGGCTTTCAAGGGCAAGTAAAGTCCCTTTTTCCCTTCCCCTGTGGGATGCTATCATATAGTCCCCGGTTCCAGGAAGGATGGCCTCTGCCAGGCAGGCAGCAGTGGCGCTTATAACACCGTCAATGACAACGGGAACATGATTGATTGCACCTCCTATAAAGGTTCCCACAAGAGCTGCTATATCAAGGCCACCAAGGGTCCTAAGTATCTCAAAGGCCCTCTGACTTTCGTCAGGACAGGTGTCAAAGTCGTACTGTGAAAGAGCCTTTGCTATCACCTTTTTCTTTCTTTCAAATCCCGCATCATCAAGACCTGCGCCCCGTCCTGTGGTACTGCCACTGTCACAGTAAAGAAGTGCTGACAGGCAGGCTGCTGACGTGGTGGTATTTCCAATCCCCATCTCTCCAGTGGAGATTATATCTGTTCCCGCATCCTTTAGCTCTTTTACCAGAGTCATTCCGGCTTCAATGGCCAAAAGAACTTCGCCCTCTGTCATTGCCGGGGCTTTTAGAAAGTTCCTTGTTCCCTTTGTCACCTTAAGATGCCTGACTCCTTTGATCTCTTCATCAGTGTCTATTCCGATATCCACAGGAATAATGCGGACTCCTGCCTTTCTTCCAAGATGGCAGGCGCTGCTGATGCCATTTCCCAAAGCTTTGGCTACAGCATATGTGATGTCTTTCCCACTCTGGGACACCCCTTCCTCCACAATTCCGTTGTCTGCACAAAAAATCAGTGATGCCCTGTTCCTTGTCCTTGGCTTATCAGTCCCCTGAATTGCTCCGATCCTGCAAAGGAGCTCCTCAAAGTCTCCCAGACCGTCTATGGGTTTAGAGACTTTATCCCAGTTCTCCTTTATTTTGCAAAAGATCTTTTCATCAGGCTTTTCTATCTTCAGTTCAAATAAACTTTCTTTATCAGGCATCAATAAACCTCTTAATAAAGGGCAGGCTGGAAGGGTAATAGAGATGGGCAAATCCGGCAAAAACATTCTTATATGCCTGATACCCCCTCCAGCTTCTCTTCCCTGAAGGCTTGCTTATAAGGCAGATGTCGCCTTCATCCGTGGCTTCATAGTAATGAAACTCATGGCCCTTTATTACTTCACTATCACCTATGAATTTGTTTTCAGTATTCTTTGTCACATTCACATATCCAAAGTGCGAAAGCTTATCCCTCATTTGGGCTCTCCCCTTTAGTACTTTGGCCATCCGGTACTCTTCGCCTTCAGGCGTTGTGAGGCTTTCAAGAAGGTAGAGAAAACCTCCGCACTCAGCAAGGATTGGCATTCCTTTTTCAGCAGCATCCCTTATGCTCCGGAGCATGGTCAGATTTTGCGACAGCTCTTTTGCATAGAGTTCAGGATAGCCTCCCCCCAGGATAAGCCTGTCCACTTCAGGGATCTTCTCATCATGTATCGGAGAAAAGAAAACTATCTGCGCTCCAAGCTCCTGCAATAGTTCCAGGTTGTCCTCGTAATAGAAGCAAAAAGCTTCATCACGGGCTATACCTATGCGGACAGTTTTCTGCCCCTCATTGCCTTGCACGTGCTCTTCTCTGACAGTCCACTCCTTCTTATAACCATCAGTCTGATCCTGTGCCGATTTTTCAAGGTGCCCGGCTTTGTCTGCTATCTCTATCAGCTTTGTAAAATCCAGAGTCTTATCAAGTTCATCTGCTACCATGTCGATGATCTTAAGAAGCTCCGGTACCTCGTTTGGCAGAACAAGCCCAAGGTGTCTACTCTGCAGACCTGCGTCCCTCATAACCGGCAACGATGCGATTACTGGTATTCCGGTTTCTTCAAATATCCTGTTAGAGATGTCTCCTGCGATGGATGGAGAAATGTTATTCAGGATTATTCCCTTTATCCGCTTCTTCTCACCATACTCGCAAAAGCCCTTGACCAAAGGGATTATAGAGCTGCTCATCCCCTTTGTATTGACCACCAGAATTGCAGGAGTATCTGTGATGCAGCTTATCTCATAGGAGGATCCTTCAGTCCCTGCCGGGGAAGAACCGTCAAAAAAGCCCATGACCCCCTCAATGATTCCAAAGTCCCTGCCCTCAAAACCTTTTGACAGTGAGTGAAGTACCCCTTCTTTCCCTGCCATGAACAGGTCCAGGTTCCTTGAAGGAATCCCCAGAACGCTTTTATGAAACATGGGGTCTATATAGTCAGGTCCGCACTTAAAGGAAGCCGGAGAATAGCCCTTTCTCATAAGGAGCCTTATCAGAGCACAGGTAATAAGGGTTTTCCCGCTTCCGCTTCCCGGAGCACATATCATTATTCGTCTGAAGGACCTTGAATCACTCACTTTTTATCCCCTTTCATAAGGGTAATGATATAAACAGGATTTATGGCATCAGCCATGTGGTAGCTGCCCACCTCTTTGTATCTGCTGACAAAGACCTGGATAAGGTCGCAGGACATGTCCTTTTCCTCTTCCAGGAAGTCCATGGCCTCCTTAAAGGTCTCCGCCGTAACAGCATTTATCACTATCTTTGCCAGCTCGTTCTTTTCATAAACTGCCAGAAGTATATCCTTAAGATTTCCACCGCTCCCTCCTATAAAAACATGTGTGGGAGCAGGAAGTTCTTTTAATGCATCAGGTGCACTTCCACTTACGATCTCCATGTTATCTACAGCAAAGTGCTCCTTGTTTCTCTTTAAAAGTTCAAGGGCATCAGAGTTCTTTTCAATGGAAAAGACCTGTATATCAGGGGAAAGGATTGCAGCTTCAAGAGAAACTGACCCTGTTCCCGCCCCGATGTCGTAAAATACAGCATCCCCGGTAAGGGCAAGCTTTCTCATGGAAAGAGCTCTTATCTCCTCCTTGGTCATTGGAGCACTCCCCCTAATTATCTCTTCATCCCTAAGACCAGCAGCTGGTTTAAAATTCCTTGCATTACTGTTGTGTGCATAAATAAGGCACCGTCCCGGCAGTTTACTAAGCGCCTTCTTTTCCTGAAAAGATCTATCTCCTTCTGCAGGTTTCTCTTCCTTACAGCCATTTTCCGGAAGGTAGCTAAAGATTTTCTCTTCTGAATTTCCAAGCTCATAACCGATGATGATCCTGTCTGCTACTGCCGCTAATGAGCTGCAGATCTCCTCAGCATGCTGCGTGTTTGATGGAAGGATAATGCAATTCTCATTCCTTGATACCCGGCCTTTGACATTGCATTTTCTTCCATGGGCACTAAGGATCTTCACGTCCTCCAGCCCGATTCCAAGCACCTTGGCAAAGAGATTAACAGAGGATATACCTGAAATGATCCTTATGCTATATCCTGCTGCATCAAAAATCTGTGCAGCTTTCCTTGCGCCGCTACATAGGCTTACATCCCCTGAATAAAGAGCTATCGGATGGGCATATTGAGGGTGCTCATTAAGATAGCCAAGGATATCCTCGCCTTTATACATTGGCACTTTAGGCACATCAATAATTTCTGCAAGCTCGATAGCATCAATTACTGAAGCTGCTCCGAATATCACATCCGCACTCCTTAGCGCATTTTCAAGCTCCTTTGTAAAAAGATCCGGATTCCCCGGCCCTATTCCTGCCAATGTAATGCCGGACCTGCCTTCGCCTGTAAGGCGAGCTAAAATTTCATACAAAGTATAGCTCTTGCCATTTGAAACCTGTATCTCAGGGCTTTTTAGAACGACTGCTTTTATCCCACAGTTTCCTGCTGCTTCTAGCTTTTCATCAAAGCCTCCTGCTTTTCCGCTTTCCTTGGTGAGAATGATCTTCGCGCCCGTTTCCCTGAAAAGAGCTTCGTTCATCTGCGTAGAAAACGGTCCCTGCATGGCAATTATCTGCCTGCCCTTTAGCCCTGCAAGCTCACACTTTTTAAGGCTCTCTGTATCAGGAAGCACCCTTACATAAACCCTTGAAATGTCATTAAGGCCTGAAGTGATCTTTTGAAGATCCCTGCTCCCTGTAAGGAGAAGGATGTTTCCATCTGTCTTATTAAGCTCGGAAATTGCCTCATCAAGGTCATTCACATAGACTATGCTATCATCCGGATCAAGGTCAGAGCCTGTATCCCTGCAAAGTCTCATATAATCTGTCCCTGTCACTTCACAGGCCTTTCTGATCTCACAGGAAGCAAGAGTTGCAAAGGGATGTGTGGCATCAACAACAAGAGTATAGCCCTCACCTTTTATGAGCTCAGCTATCTGAACCGCTCCCTTTCTCCCCTGGATGATACTGTCCTCCCCGCTGTCCTTAAGGATCTGAAGTCCGTATTCAGTTGCCACGCTGACCACGTGGGGGACTTTTGCTTTCCTGAGCTGATCCGACAGGATCCTTCCCTCTGTGGTTCCGCCAAAAATAAGCACCTTATCCTTCACTTTTATAGCCTCTTTCTGTCACCATATGCTCTCCAACTCTTTTTGTGGAGGAGTTTCCGATAAACACAGTACAGAACATATCTGCCTTTGCTTCCTTAAGCTCCAGGAGAGTCAAAAGCTCTTTTGCCTCGCCTTCTCTTCCAATATTCCGGGTTATGCCACAGACTCTGTCACCTGGCAGCGTCTCAAGAAGAATATCTGCCGCATGGGAAAGATAGCCTCTCCTTCCCTTACTCTCAGGGTTATAAAGAACTATCACCATGTCGGCTTCTGCTGCAGCGCGAAGCCTTCTTTCAATCTTCTCCATGGGTGTGAGTCTGTCACTTAGACTTATGAGACAAAAGTCGTGGATAAGGGGTGCTCCGAGAAGTGCTCCTCCGCTCAGCGCCGCTGTCACGCCGGGGATAACTTCAATCTCCACCTCGGGAAAGTCTTTGGCCGCTTCTATGGCAAGTCCGGACAGGCCATAAACCCCTGCATCACCGCTGCAAACAAGGGCTACATCATGTCCCTCATCAGCTTTTTGTAAAGCTAATATGACTCTCTTTTCCTCACCCATCATGGGCGTTTCAATATATTCCTTATCAGGATAATAAGGTCTTACCAGCTCGCAGTAGACCGTATATCCCGCTATGCATTGGCACTTTTCAATAACCCTGGAGGCCTTTACGGTCATCTGATCCATGCCCCCGGGTCCTATTCCAACCACCCAAAGTTTCTTCATCTACGTCAAATCCTCACAACTCCGCTCTTTTTCGCAAATTCTGACAAATCATTTTTCAATTTAATACCATCCAAATTGCATTTTTCGCCATCTGGTAGGTATAAAATCAATGATAACGTTTAATTTAAAACGATATTCTATCTACAAACACATACCAATTGACAATTTTAGCGATTTAGTAGGTATTTCAACGGTGATTCTATACCATCCAAATCACCATTTCCTCCATTTAGTATGTATGATGGCTATTTTCTGATCCAATAATTCCAATCGCAATTGTCATCCCGTCTCGGGCAATCTTGTGAACAAGTATCTTTGATGCGCCGTAGGCGGCTACGGCTCTTTCGCAGACATTGTCGGATCCGGTCTTTTCTAGGACCAGGTCTGAACTTTCAAACTTCCCTTCCTGAATCATCAACGTTTCGGCTGGATAGGTGATAAATGGAATCCCAAAACTATCGGCCAACTTAACCAGCCCCGGCTCATCCTTCTTTATGTCAATGGATACCAGAGCCTTAACAGCCCTTTGGTCCAATTCATTTTCCTTAAGTACATCCAGCAAAAGAGCTTTAAGCGCCTCAAAGCTCTTCCCCTTCCTGCAGCCCATTCCAACAACCAGGCATTTAGGAATAAGGAATAAACCTTCCTCCTGATGAGTTCTTGGAGTAACCGTAAACGTCGCCTCCTCGCCCCTAAGGAGCTTAGCAGAAAATTCCTTGGCCATCTTCATACTGCTTATCTCAAGACCATTCTCCCGAGCAAAGACATCAACAGCAAACTCCCCTCGGATATCGGTAGCTGTGGTAACCACTGGAATAGCTCCAATCAGGTCGGCAATCTCTCTGGCAAAATCATTAGCTCCGCCAATGTGTCCCGAAAGCACCGGAACCACAAAAGTTCCACGCTCGTCAATTGCAAGCACCGCAGGATCAGTGGTCTTATCCTTAACAAAGGGAGCTATCGCTCGAACTGCTATAGCCACAGCTCCTATATAGATAAGGACATTGCCCTCCTTGAACTCATTGCTGGTGAAATCTGAGAGACTCTCAACTGCTTCACAACAATCAGGAAAAAAATTTTCGCCTTTCCTAAGTCTGTCCCCCAAAGCAAGCATCAGCTTCTTCCCTTCGTTCGTAAAACATATCAGCTTATATTTATCTATAATCAGCTTTTCCATGCATAATTACCTTAAAAATTTCTAGTTTCAATCTTTCCGTACATTTCTTCCTTAAACTTCTCGGCCGCCAGTCTTTCCGTACATCTTCTCTTTTAGCTTTTTGATCACCAGTCCATAGTTATCCCTATCATGAGGGAAAGAACAATCCTTGCAATTCTTGACTCCTTTATCCGAAATCAAGTAGGAACCTCCGCAGTCTTCCATGTCATACAACGGACAATAACAAAACAGACAGCTGAACTTATCTTCTGAAAGCTCATGACACGGGTAATACTCACACTCCTTATTCAGGAAATAACTGCAGTGTTTTCTACCACACCCAAAATCCTGTGACTTCGTATTTTCCTGACTTGTCGAAATCGTATTCACAGCCCCCTGCTCCGCTAGGTGCATCTGCTTCACAGTCTGCCCTGTATTACGTGTCTGCTCAGCCTTGTGCGTCTGCAAATCAGCTAGTCCATTATCCTGGCCAGCCAGGTCCGCGTGACCTGCCCCTTTCTCCGCTCTTCCGGCCTCCAGCTGCCTTTTCACCGACCGGTACATCTCCCCGGTCATGTCATAGAGTCTCTGAAGCACTCCGCTCTCCAGGACTGCCTCAGGTCTTTGGCAGGAAGAGTGTCCTTCTGAATCTATCATCAGCACCCGGTCCGAGATCATCAGCGCCAGCTCCAGCTCATGGAGCGACATGATCACAGTAACTCCATTATCTGCAAGCCCCCTGATCACATCCATGAGCTCAAGCCTGTGCCTGATATCCAGATAGGAAGTGGGCTCATCCATGATAAGATACTCCGGATCCTGACAGATGGCACGGGCAATCAGTGTCCTTTGCTTCTGGCCATCGCTAAGGTCCATAAAGGGCTTTTCTGCAAACTTCTCTATCTTCATAAGTATGACAGCCCTTGCAGCAGCTTCTCTGTCACCATCAGCAAACAGCCCGAAGCCGTCGCTGTAAGGAAGCCTTCCCGACATCACCACATCCATGGCGCTCATGTGCTCAGGTTTTACCCTGTCAGTGTTAACGATTGCCATATTCTTCGACAGCTCTTTTAACGAAATGGACCTGATATCCTGATCCCCCACAAAAACCGTTCCCTCTATGGGCTTAAGCTCCCCGTAAATGCTCTTTAATAGAGTTGATTTACCGCCGCCGTTTGGTCCGATCAGTGAGATTATCTCGCCCCTTGCCACCTCAAGGCTCACATTCTTCACTATTATCTTTTTGTGATAACCTGCTGACAGGTCTTTAATTCTCATTACTTCTATGCCTCCTGATTATCATGAAGATGACGATGGGCGCACCAAACAAGGATGTGACTGCCGAGATGTTAAGCTCAGTAGGCGCAAATATCATCCTTGCAAGAAGGTCACTCAAAAGACAAAATATGGCACCTGAAATGAAGGATGCAGGGATCAGCACCACAGGCTTCGAGGTCTTTAGAGCCTCCCTCATAAGAAAAGGCACAGCAATTCCAATAAAGGACACCGGGCCTGCATAGGCTGTTACACAGGCCGAGAGAATGCTTGATAAAAGAATTATCAGCACTCTGCAAAGCTTTATATTAACCCCCACGCTCCTTGCGTAGGACTCACCAAGCCTGAAGGCATCAAGGCTCTTAGCCATCAGCATCACTGACACAAAGGATACAGAAACGATGATAATGCTGTAGGTTGCCCCTTCCATGGTAGCCCCTGAAAAGCTTCCCTGAGACCAGCTGTGGAGATTTACTATATCGGAATCATCTGCAAATGCCACCAGAAAATCAGTGATGGCGCTGCAGATGTACCCTATCATTATTCCCGCAGCCAAAAGTGCTGCCATATTTTTAACTCTCTTGGAGATCATTATTATGAAGAAGGTTGCCAAAAGAGCTCCTGCAAAAGCTGCCAGTACCAGCACATAGCCCCTGACAGTCACTCCTCCTGCAACGAATATCAGGACAAGTGCCACCATCATCCTGGCTCCTGAAGATACACCAAGGATATAGGGTCCGGCTATGGGGTTTGAAAAGTAGGTTTGCAAAAGAAATCCTGCTACAGCAAGAGCTCCGCCAAGCACTAAGGCCATCAGGGTTCTTGGCAGTCTGATGCTGAATATTATGCTTCTTACCTTATCCTCTCCATCTCCCAAAAAGAGTATCCGAAAAACATCCCCAGCTCTGATCGGAACATTTCCAATGCACAGATTCACCACAAAGGAGAAAGCAAGAACCGCTATTAAACTGATAAAAATAAGAATCGCTCTTTGGTTACTTTTCCTTGGCATTATTTTGGGTTCCTGTTCTGTACTCAGTACTAAAGTCAGGGGCATAGAGCCTTGATTTCTCGTATCCCGCCTGAGCCACAGCCTCTCCCACGATTATGAGAGCTGTCTTGTGAATATTGTTTTTCTCTGCTGTCTCATGGAGGTCCTTAAGAGCGCAGATAAATTTCTTTTCATCCTGCCAGGTAGCCTTATAGACTATGGCGCAGGGCATTTGTGGCGATACGCCGGAAGCTAAAAGGCGCTCAGAAAGTCCCTTAGTATCAAAGGATGACAAAAAAAAGACCATGGTTGCTCCATGCTTTGCAAGCTCCTCCACTGATTCCCTTTCGGGCACAGATGTCCTGCCCTCCATCCTGGTTATAATAACGCTCTGGCTGATTCCCGGAAGTGTGTACTCCATGTTAAGTGCCGCAGCAGCTCCGCAAAAAGAGCTGACTCCGGGAGTAAGGTCATAGCTTATCTTGCGTTCATCAAGAATGTCCATCTGCTCCCGGATCGCACCGTAAAGGCTCGGGTCTCCGGTATGAAGCCGGACTGTAGTCTTACCGGCTTCTTCAGCCTTTAGGATAATATCCATTACTTCATTAAGGTTCAGTTCCTTGCTGTCATAAATCTCGCAGCCTTCCCTTGCAAAGGAAAGAAGCTCAGGATTCACCAAAGATCCCGCATAGATTATTATGTCAGCTTTTTCTAATAGTTCTTTTCCCCGGAGGGTTATAAGATCCTTGGCCCCCGGGCCGGCACCTACAAAATGTACCATAGTCGTTTCCTCTTCTTACTTAAGATTTCCAAGCCACTCATGGGCCATATCCGTAGCAGCAAGCTCTGCATTTTCACCGGCAAATATGATGACCTCAGCCTTGAGCCTTCCCTCTGACCAATCTTCCAAATTGGCTTTTATGCGCCTTGTCATCTCCTTAGACACATCCTTGGAAAGCCCCTTTTGGTCGATGATCTTCACCGCTTCATCAGTGGTGACACATTCCATGATCTGCTCCTTAAGATCATCCATTTGTGGCAAAAGAGCCTTCGGCAATATGTCCTGTATTATCTGATTCAATATTTCCATCCGGTGATCGCCGTACCTTGAATGAGTGTTCTTAATTCCACCTGCCACCTTCACAAGCTTTCCAATATGTCCTGCAAAAAGAAGCTTCTCAAAGCCTTCTTCCACTGCCATCCTCACAGTGTCATAGATAAAATTGGAGCTCATGATGGCGGTTTCTTCTGCTGTTCCATAAACTTCTTTTAGAAAGCTCATACCATAATTCCCGGGGGCGGCAAGAAGTATCCTGTAGCCTTCGGCCTTTCGCATTCTTATCTCAGTCCTTATGGTATCAACAATTGCCCTGTCACTCATGGGCTCAACAATGCCTGTTGTTCCAAGGATAGAAATTCCGCCGACGATCCCAAGCCTTGGGTTAAAGGTCTTTTCCGCAAGCTCTTCCCCCTCGGGAACACTTATGACAACTGACGCTCCAAGGTCCATGATCCCGGCACCATTCAGGACTTGGCGGATATTCTCTTCGATCATCTTTCTGGGAACAGAGTTTATGGCAGCATTGCCCTTGGGCTGATCAAGGCCCGGCTTAGTTACCCGTCCAACACCTTCTCCTCCGTCTATTATAATCTCCCCGTCTCCCGTAAGCTTTACAGTGGCACAGATCCTTGCCCCTGTTGTAATGTCCGGATCATCTCCGCCATCCTTTATGACTGCACATGTGACAGATTTACCTTCTTCGTCCCTTGTAATATCCACTATCTCAGCATTATAGGGAATCCCCTTGGGGGTCTGTATAGTCACGTTATGAATTTCAGTATTGCTTATGAGCATCAGAAGGGCTGCCTTGGAAGCTGCAGCTGCGCAGCTCCCGGTGGTAAACCCGCTTCTTAGCTTCTTCTCCTGGTTTTCCATATCTCTGATCATTTCCTGGCAAAAGATTATCTGCTTCAGACTCATTCAATTATTTCAAAGATTATAAAGTATCGAATTGCAGATGGCAGCTGCCACCGTGCTTCCGCCTTTCCTGCCACGATTTACAATATAAGGCGTAGTACCGCCAAGTATCAGCTCTTTGGCCTCCACCACATTTACAAAGCCCACCGGAACTGCGATTATCATAACCGGATCAAGCTTCTTTTCCTGTATCAGCTCATGGATCCTGATAAGTGCAGTCGGCGCATTTCCAATGGCAAATATTAGGGAAAGGTCTAATTCCGCTGCCTTATCCATGCTGACAGCGGCTCTGGTAACCCCCATCTCTTTGGCCCTTGCAGCCACATCCTCATCAGCCATAAAGCAGTGAACTTCTCCTCCGTACCCCGCAAGAGTTTTCTTGTTTATCCCTGCAAGAGCCATGTTGGTATCAGTAACAATATGGGCGCCACTTTTTATGGCTTCTTTAGCCTTACTGATAACATCCTCTGAAAAGCACATGGTATCTGCATATTCGAAGTCTGCCGTGGTATGGATCACCCGAACTATCGTGGGAAGAAGTTCTTCCGGAATCTGCTTTCCCATTTCTGTCAGCTCTTTTTGTATTATGTTAAAGCTTTCCTTCTCAATCTCAGAAGGCTTTATTATCTTAAAACTCATGTAAACTCCTGCCTTTACTACATGAATAACCGCTAGTATTAAAACCAAGTGTCAAATGCCAATGGATTTATAGATAAGTCCAAAATCCAGACTTTCCCTGAGCACATCTGCCAGCTTGTCCAGCTCTTTTTCCCTGGTAACAGCTGCAGGCTCAATCTCGGGGACTTCAAACTCGATTTCCTTTTTCTTATACAGACTTTCCAAGAGCCTTCGTGTAAATTCCGGTGAATCAAAGATCCCGTGGATATAGGTTCCAAGCACAGCCCCCTTTGCTATAACCGGAAAAATCTCCTCATCCGATACGCTCTCACCCATGTGGATCTCGTAGCCCCAAACCTCAGTGTGGGAGAGAGGCTCATAAAAGCCCTTAAGCTCGCCTACTTTAGTCTCTACCTGCCTAAGCTCTTTGCGGTCCTCAAAACGTGTATCCATAGGCAAAAGTCCAAGTCCAGAAGATGTTCCTCCGCCTTCTATCCCACCAAGGTCCGACACACTTCTTCCAAGCATCTGGAAACCACCGCATATCCCAATGACCGGAGTTCCCCTCTCCGATAGTTCTTTTATCGTAAGAAAAAGACCTGTTTCCTTAAGCCACTTAAGATCTGAGATTGTATTCTTGGTCCCGGGGATTATGACAAGGTCAGCTCCCTTAAGTCCCTCAGGCTCATCCACGTATCTTAGCTCTACAAAAGGAATTGAATCAAGGACAGTAAAGTCTGTGTAGTTGCTGATAAAGGGAAGTCTTACTACAGCTATCCTGAGCGGATGGCTCCGAGTATCTAGCTCAGATGAAGTAAACGCCTTATCAAAAGCCTTTCCCCCATTATCTACTGTAAGCCTCTCCGATACGCTGTCCTCTTCGTCCAGCTCCAGAGGGACAAAGGGCACTACCCCTGCAAACGGAATGTCACAGTAGGGTCTGAACATTGAAAGCCCCGGCTCCAAAAGAGCTTTATCCCCTCTGAATTTATTGATGATAAGGCCCTTTACTCTTTTCCTCTCAGCTTCAGACATTAAACTCACAGTCCCAAGGAGCTGGGCAAAAACTCCTCCGGGATCAATATTCCCAACTAAAAGAACAGGGGCATCCAGAATCTGCGCAAGCCCCATATTTACGATATCATTCTCCCTAAGATTGATCTCCACAGGACTACCGGCGCCTTCAATAACAATGACATCAGCTTCCCTTGAAAGCCTGTCATAGGCCGCCATTATATCCGGAATAAAAGAGGTCTTTTTCTTAAAGTAATCCGCAGCCTTCATATTAGCCACAGGCAGCCCGTTCACTATCACCTGGGAGGTGGTATCTCCCATGGGCTTTAAAAGAATAGGGTTCATGTCGGAAGAAGGCTCCACTCCTGCTGCATAAGCCTGAAGAGCCTGCGCCCTTCCTATCTCCCTGCCCTCCTTCGTGACATATGAATTAAGGGCCATATTCTGGGACTTAAAGGGCGCCACCTTATATCCATCCTGATGAAGGACCCTGAGTATCCCTGCAGTAAGTATGCTTTTTCCCACACCTGACATGGTGCCCTGGATCATAATATTCTTCGCCAAAGTTTGCTCCTTGATGCTGGTGTCACCTTAGTCTGTGAAAGAACTCTGTCTCATCTTCACCGCCACTTATGATTTCGTGTAGGTTTTCTATTATGGAACCTGTACGGTCTGTGTACTGGTAAAGTGATTTATCCGTATACCAGATCATCCCTTCCTTAACTGCCTTAATGTCTAAAAAGCTTGAATTATCCCTGCAAAGCTCCTCCACAGATTTCGGTGGATCAGCTATAGCTGAATTGTAGATCACCACATCCGCATCCAGCGCATACTGATAAAAAGCCTCCATGCTGATGGTCATCTGACCACCTGTACTTCCTTCAGCGCCGCTATCAGGCGCAAGATAGGTTCCACCTGCCATCTCAACCATCCTGGCAAAATAGTCACTCTTCTTCCTGGTGACGATCTGATGGTTTGAATTTACGTGAAAAAAGGCAACCTTTTTCCCTGATAAGCTGTTTCCCCGGATCTGCTCCACCAAAAGCTCCTGGGTCTTAAAAGCTTCCTCGGCCTCTTTTTCTTTGCCGGTAAGAAGGCCATAAACCTTGATCCATTCGCATCTTCCAAGGGGCTCTTCTTCATAGCTGGACCTGTCCACAAAGACAGGTATTCCTATCTTTTCAAGCTTCTCCTGTACCTTTGGAACGTGAAGTATCATAGTGTTTTCAATGGCAAGGTCTATGTCATCCATGACCATCTTTTCATAGTCGGGAGCATTGTATTTGCCTCCGTAGACAAGTGCCCCCTTATCCATAGCCTCCCTGGCAGATTCAATGTACCAGTCGTCCCTTTCTATTCCTGAAAGTCTTATCCTGTCTACTGCCTCAAGTGCATCGAAATGGCACATTGCCCCTGAGGAAGCCAGGTATATCCTGCTAAGAGGCCTTTGCAAAACAATTATGTTTTCTCCGATTCCTTCAGGAACTTTCTTCCTCTTAGGGACCAATAGATAATTCCTGCCATCATTTACGCTGATAACACAATAGCCTTCGTTATAACGGTGAATTGCAAAGCCCCCGGCAAAAGAGTTCTCGTCTGTTTTCTCATATTCCACCTCGGGAATCTGCGGAGGTGCTGATACATCCTGTTCTTCAAAAGAACTTTGAGTTTCCTCCGAAAGCTCTTTTCCCTGATCCGCTGTAGTGAACCTTAAGGTGTAGTCCACAAGATGCGGAGTGCTCATGGCAGTAGTATCCGCCTGCACAGCCATATCCGTATCCAGCTTAACCGGTATGAGGAACTCAGAATTACCTTCACTGTTCACCGGGTGGTATGTTATTCCATCCACGATCATATAATCGTAATAGGGACTGCTCCATATGATGTCCGCCGTGGTCCTTCCATTCTTCTCCACTATCCTGCAGGGGCTTTCAATTGTTGCTTTTCCGCTGCCTCCGGTCAGGATAACAGATGCGGTATACTCCCTTTCAGAAGTATTACCGCATCCCATAAGGCAAAGTATTAATAGCACCACCGGCAGACTTATCCTTTTTAAAAGAAATGTTGCCTGCTTAATACTCATATCTGATTATTTGATTACTTCTGCGCTATGCTTAACGTAAAGCTCCTGAACTGCCTCAATCCTTCCAAGTCCTTCAATCTGACATTCAACACTGTCAAAAGAGCCATCAGCTTCAAAGCTGCTCTTCCAGGAATCCTCGTCATCGCCGGCCATATCGTTATTGGCATGGTCTCCTGCAACTACCATCAAAGGACGAAGGATAACCTTCTTGTAGCCTGCAGCTTTAACCTTCTCAATAACCTCAGAAAGCTCTGTCTCTTCAGGCTCACCCTCAACTGTTCCGATAAATACGTTCTTATAGCCAAGCTCGTCCATCTGGGTCTGCATCTGGCTGTAGGAAACCTTGGCAGTGTGTGAGGTTCCATGACCCATAAATACGAAGGCCACACTGTCCTTATCAGCTGCTTCAAGACTATCAAAGCCTGCCTCTTTCACTGCTTCTGCTGTAATTGCCTCTGCTACAGCCTTCTTGTCTTCATTGATCTTAGTTGCATCTTTTCCCACTTCACCAAGAAGAGGCTCAGCAACTGCTACTTTCTCAAACTTATCCTTATATCCATCCAGTACTCCAACAAGCTCATCATACTCTGCACCATGCATAAGATGTGTAGGCTGGATCACAAGCTCTTTTACCCCGCTTAAAACAGCTCTCTCAAGGGCCTGCTCCATGTTGTCAATCTTCTCACCATCCCTTGCCTGAACATGATTGATGATGATTTGTGCTGTGAAGGCTCTTCTCACTGACCAGTCGGGATATGCCTCCTGGAGCGCCTTCTCGATTCCGCCTATGTCCTGGGATCTGCTGTCATTAAAGGAAGTTCCAAAGCTAACCACCAAAAGCTCTTTTTCTCCGATGTCATCTGCATTAAGCGGATCGTCTGCTGAGGCATCACCTGTGTCCCTCCCAAAATAATCCGGGTCTGCAAATTCGCCTTCTACCAGCTCCTTTTGAGCGTCAGTAAGAGCATCCCAGGCTTCCTTGGCCTTTGCGCAGAGCTCATCAGTATTCTCATCTGAAGTCTGAACATATATGGAATCAATAAGATCTGCTACTTCCTTAGCCTTTGCCATATCATCGTCTCCCTGTTCCTGTGAAGTTTCCTGAACATCAGATACCTTAACCTGATGGTCATACCACTTACCCTTTGTTCCCAAAAGCGCCAGGGGAAATTCCTCATCAAGGACAGGAACAGGAACATCAAAACCGTGTACCTCTTCCTCAGTTCCATCGTCATATTTAACGGTATCTATTGTAGGCTCTAAGAGAACTGCGCCATCCTTCTGGGCATGCTCTGCACTTCCGGGAAAGAGATTAACTACGTTCTTGGAAGGAAGTGTAATGTGAATGGTCATCTTGCCATCCTTGACGGTAAGTGTGCCTCTGTCGCCATAAGCTTCATTTATGTGGAACATGGAGCCGTCTGTGGTAAAGGAAGCTGAATATGTGCCGTCTGCAAGAGCAGCATTTGTCTCTGCCTCCTGCTCCTGTTCCGGTGTTTCAGCCTCCGGCTCAGCAGCTGTTTCAGCTGTCTGCTCAGCTGCCTCCTGCTCAGCTGCCGCCTCGCTTCCTGTGTTTTGTCCACCGCAGCCAACTGCAAATGTAGCAGTAAGTGCAAGTGTTAAAAGTAATGCCAGTTTCTTTCTCATAATAATTCCTCCTGATGAATATTCCGGGAAAGTTGTAGCTTTTCCCGGGAAATAAAAAAGTCCTCGCCGAAAAGCGAAGACTAATTTGCACACAAAAGCTAAGCAAATGCCCCTGGCATTTACCCAGATAGTTCGTACAGTCAATTCCTCGTGACCCGGTTTCCCATGTACGACGGCAGGCAGGTCTCCCGGCTGATCGATACGGCATAGAATATATGCCACGCGTCATCTCCCTTCCCAGAGTTTACAAAATGCTCCAGTGGTTCATGAGAATCCGCTCTCGAAACACGGTGACGAGATCGTGCGGGATTTACACCCGCTTCCCTTTTCACTTGCGCAGCTAAGGCCTAAAAAGTCCGCTCGCAAGCACCTTCCGTCTTATTCAGTTATAGGACCATGATACCACAGCCCGTTAATATTTCAAAATCAAGATAGCCCAAGATGCTGATAAGCAGTTTCAGTTACAACGCGCCCTCTCGGCGTTCTGTTGATGAATCCGTTCTTGATAAGATAAGGCTCGTAAACATCCTCGATGGTACCGGCATCTTCTCCGATGGCAGCTGCCAGAGTATCAAGCCCCACAGGGCCTCCTCCGAACTTGTCTATCATGGTAAAAAGAAGATTCCTGTCGGTGTGATCAAGGCCCATCTTGTCTACATCCATAAGGTCCAGTGCTGTCACAGCTACTTCCTCCGTAATCCTGCCATCAAACCTTACCTGGGCAAAATCCCTTACTCTCTTAAGGATCCTGTTGGCAAGGCGCGGCGTTCCACGGCTCCTTCTTGCCATCTCAATGGCGCCCTTTTTATCAACTTCAACATTCAAAACCTTTGCGGACTGCATGATGATGGTACAAAGTTCATCCACATCGTAGTACTCCATTCTGTGGATCATGCCAAACCTGTCTCGAAGGGGTGCTGACAGCATTCCGGCTCTTGTGGTTGCACCAACCAAAGTAAAATGCGGAAGGTCCAGCCTGATGGATCTGGCAGTAGGTCCTTTACCAATCATAATATCAATGGCGTAATCCTCCATGGCGGGGTAAAGTACCTCTTCAACCTGCCTATTGAGACGATGGATCTCATCAACAAAAAGGACGTCGCCTTCCTGAAGGTTATTCAGAATAGCCGCCATATCTCCGGGCTTTTCAATAGCAGGACCTGAAGTGATCTTAATGTTAACCCCCATCTCATTGGCAATGATAGCTGCCAGAGTGGTCTTTCCAAGTCCGGGAGGTCCGTAAAAAAGCAGATGGTCAAGGCTTTCTCCCCTGCCCTTGGCTGCCTCAATATAGATCTTAAGGCTCTCCTTTATCTTCTTCTGACCAATATATGTGTCAAGACTCTTGGGGCGAAGTGACCCTTCAATCCTGACATCTTCAACACTCGCCTCAGCATCCATGTTTCGTGCTGTGGTAACGATTTTCCTCTTCTCCATAACATATTCCCCTGCTTAGAACATTTCTTTTAATGCAAGTTTAAGCAATTTCTCTGTATCGGAGGCTGCATCCTCATTGGATGTAAGCACCTTCCTGACTGCCTTCATGGCATCTGCAGAGTTGTAGCCAAGAGCCACCAGAGCAGCCACGGCCTCATCTCTGGCTGAAGACGCCTCTCCTGAAAGGTCGGCCATGGTGACAGCTGCACTACCTTTAAGCATGTCAGCTTCTGTAGCCTTGATCTTGTCACGAAGCTCCAGGGTAATCCTTTCAGCAGTCTTCTTGCCAATTCCGGGTGCCTTGGATATTGAGCCGGAGTCCCCTGCCATTATGGCAAATCTAAGGTCATCCGGAGTCATAACAGAAAGAATGGACAAGCCACCTTTGGGACCGATGCCACTTACAGTGATCAGCATCTTGAAAAGAGCCAGCTCATCCCTTGAAAGAAATCCAAACAGGGTAAATGAATCCTCTTTAACATTTGTATAGGTATAAAGTTTGACTGCCTCGCCAATCCCCGGCATCCTGTCCATGGTGGATCCGGAGATAAACACGTTCATGCCTATTCCGCCCACATCAACGACAGCCAGTCCCTCTTCTATACTCTCCAAAATCCCATTAACATACGCTATCACGACTTACATTCCCCCTTCAAGTATCTCCCCCATCTCCTTGATGGAATCAAAGATCACATCCGGCTGGACTTCTGAGTCCGGCACTTCAGAAAGCTTTGTCTCGCCTGTCAGCACCAAAACGCCCATGGCCCCATTGTTAACCCCGGTGGCAACGTCAGTATAAATCCTGTCTCCCACAAAAGAAATCCCGGTTGCATCTACTCCTGTTGCATCAACTATCATATCTACAGTCTCTTTAAAGGGCTTTCCCACAAACTTGGGTTTAACCTTTGTTGACAGTTCAATTGCAGCGCACATTGCTCCGCAGTCCGGAATAAAGCCTCCCTTTACAGGACAGTTTATATCCAGATGTGTTGCCAGAAATTTTGCCCCCTGCATGATATAGACGCAGGCATTTGACAGCTTTTCAAAGGTAAGGGTCTTATCAAAGGCTACCACCACCAAGTCCGGTATCTTCTCACACTCAGCATGGGTCATGGCAGCCTCTTCATTCCTCTCTGAAACAAAGAGGTTTATTCCCTCCTCTTTAAAGCTCTCCTCCAGAGCAGGAGTTCCAAGGAGGTACACACTCTCGCCGGGATGCTTAGATTTAAGATATCTTATCATCACATCTCCGCTGGTCATGATCATATCCCTTGTAATATGGCAGTTCATTCCGGCAAGCTTGTCAATATAAAGCTTTGGAGAGGTAGATGAGTTGTTGGTAAAAAAAATATATCTTTTACCTGCTCTTTCCACTGCCTTCAAAAAATCCAATGCTCCGTCAAGGATGTCATTTCCAAGATAGAAAGTTCCATCCATGTCCAGGACAAAGAGCTCTGTCTTATCCAGAATCTGTTTTTTAGTTTCTATACTCTGTAAATCTGTTTTCAACTTGGTACTTCCTTTTTAAATGTTCCTTCCCGGTCGCCAATAAGTTGTCGTAAAACCGACATCATTGTCATACCAGATGATCATTTTTTAGATGTCTTTCATAGAGTAGCACAATGTCTCCTGCTTTTATGACAAGGCTGCCTTTGGGAACAATGGCCTTACCTTTTCTCCTTACCATAAAGATAAAGCTACGCCTTGAGATATCCAGGTCTCTAATGGCCACTCCGTTCCAGGAATGCCCCTCCCCTATCTGGATCTCCTTAAGGTCAATTGGCTGTATCTCTTTTACCTTCTCAGCACACATGACAAGAACGTCACCAGGTTGGGGAATTGCATCACCTCTTGGGATAATAGTTTCTTTTCCACGCTGAATAGCTACAACCATCATATCCTTGGGAAGTCCTATCTCGGATATCTTCTTCCCCGTCCACTTGTCGTTCTCTCCAAGCCTGACTCTGATAAAATGGATGTTCTCTTCTTCTGTAAGATTACCGGAGATCTTGAGCCTTTGGTACTGTTCAACGAATCCTGCGGAAATAATACCTGTAGGAATGGCGACCATTCCAACCCCAAGGAAACTTATAACAATGGCTAAGGCCTTGCCCAGAACAGTAATTGGATAGATATCACCATATCCGACAGTAAGCAGTGTGGATACAGACCACCATATTCCCGAAAAGGCATTCTGAAAAACCTCCGGCTGGGCATCATGCTCCACAGAATACATGCAAAGACTGCTTCCCATCATAAGCACGAGGATGATAAAAACGGAGGCTGTAAGCTGCTGCTTCTTGGAAATCAGGACCTCAGCTATGACATTGAGCTGGTCATAATAGGAATTGATCCTGAAAAGCCTGAGTATCCTTGCCACCCTGAAAAGTCTGAATACCGCACCACCTGCAGGAAAGACTACCGGCAAATAGTAGGGCAGGAAAGACAAAAGATCTACTATCCCCGAAAAAGAAAATATGTACTTAACTATGGATTTTGATTCGGAAATTCCCGGATATAATTCCGGAGCAGTAATAAGACGCAGTATATAATCTACTGCAAAGAAAAAAACAGTAACTGCTTCAATAGCAAGGAGGAGCCCTTTATAGTGCTCCTCCATATAATCAAATGTAATTGCAAATGCGGCGAAAAGATTAAGCACCAGCGATATAATGCTGATGGCATCGTAAAGCTTATTGACAGGTTCATCAATAACTCCTGTGCTTACCATATTGAAAAGTTTGGCTCTTGCACGATTTAGCTTTACTTTGTCCCCCATTACTTCTTCTCCCTGTTTTTGCGCTTTCCAAAGCTCTCCATTACAAGATCGCTCATATCCTGAAGATAATCAAGGCTCCTCTTCTTATTCTGTGCCTTGACCGCTTTCCTCTCGGACTTGGTCAGGTTCATGGTATCATTATCTTCCCCAACATACCATGCCTTGGTGCTTCCTTCACCCTTGATGTTGATACGTCCAACATTCTCAAAGGATGCCTGCTCCTTCTTCCTGCGGGGAGCTCTTTCCTCAGACCTTGTTCGCTCTGTTCCGGCCTTGTCAGATCTGTTCCTGCCGGGCTTTGCAGAGGTTTTCTTATCAGCCTTCCCAAAATCTGCAGGTCTGTTATCTGAAAGCTTTATCTCATCCGGATTCAGATCAAGGATCTGTGACATCTTGTCGTATCCGATCTTTTTCTCAGGCTTTGAAGCTCTGCGGCCTTTTCTCTCGGACTTATCCCCTGACTTTGCGCGGCTCTTATCTTCTGTACGTCCACGACCCTTTTCCTGGTCGCGTCCGCGGCCCTTTCCATCACGATTTTTCTCGTCACGGCTCCACTTGCCGCCACGTCCCTTGCCATCGCGGCCAAGACCATCACGACTCCGGCCTTTTCCGTCACGCTCCCTGCGCTCAAGTCTCTCGCCTGTTCTCCTGTAACGGTCACGCTTAGACTCTCTCTTTTCAAAAAGAACCAGATCCTGAATATCCTCGCCCATCTTAAGCTTCATAAAGGCTGCAGCCAGCTGTTCTGCTGTATACTCACCCTCTTCCACCTTCTGGTTCACGAACTCAAGCGCTGATGTAATATCGCCATTCTCGATAATATCTATAACTTCGCCAAAGACCTTCTGTGACTTGGCCCTTGTTATCTCCTTGGCGTTTGGAACTCTTCTTTCTTCGATCCTGGTGTGGCAGATCTTCTCGATCTCCCGGAGCTTGTACATCTCCCTTCCGCCTACCAGCGTAAAGGATTTGCCGCTTCTACCTGCGCGGCCTGTACGTCCTATCCTGTGAACATAGTACTCAATGTCCTCAGGTATATCGAAGTTAAATACTGCCTCAACTCCGCTTACATCAATACCTCTTGCAGCCACGTCAGTAGCTATGAGAATGTTGATCCTGCCTGTCCTGAAAAGATTCATTACAGTATCACGCTGATTCTGTGAAAGATCTCCGTGAAGGCCGTCGCAAAGATATCCCTTGCCCTTTAAGCTCTCTGAGAGCTGATCCACCATTCTCTTGGTGTTGCAAAAGATCAGGCTTCTTGCAGGATTATAGTAATCCATGAGTCTTGTGAGGACCTCTTCCTTCATCTTCTGAGGCACTCTGTAATATGCCTGTTCTATGGCTGCCACGGTAACTTCCTTGGGAGTCATCTTGATGAACTTTGCATCCTCTTTCTGATAATTCTTGGTGATCTGAAGAATAGGCTCAGGCATTGTTGCAGAGAAAAGAGCTGTCTGGCGCTCTTCGGGCATTCCCTTAAGGATAGTCTCTATATCCTCTCTAAAGCCCATGTCCAGCATCTCGTCTGCTTCATCCAGAACAAGAACCTTAACCTCTTTAAGCTTCATTGTGTGACGTCTCATGTGATCCATGACGCGTCCCGGAGTTCCGACAACAATCTGAACTCCTGCAGATAAAGCCTTTATCTGCCTTGAAATATCCTGCCCTCCGTACACGGGAAGCACCTTGATCCCCGACATGTACTTGGCAAAATCTCTGATATCATCAGCAGCCTGCATAGCAAGCTCTCTTGTGGGGCAAAGAACTACCGCCTGAAGATGCTTGTTGTCAGGATCCACCTTTGAAAGCAGTGGGATTCCAAATGCTGCTGTTTTGCCCGTTCCGGTCTGGGCCTGACCGATGATGTCTCCACCCTCCATCATCACAGGGATGGCAGCCTCCTGAATAGGTGACATGTACTCAAAGCCCATGTCTGTGACTGCGCGGATAATTCTCTCGTCAAGGCCGGATTCATCGTACCTTACCTTAACTTCTTCTTTTACTTCTTTACTACTCATTAAAACTCCTAAAACTAATTACATGTCACCGCTCATTACATCTTTATTCTTGATGATATAGTCAAGCAGAGAAATAATGGTGAGTGCCAGGGCAATCCACATTATTATCTGTGTTATAAGCGGTATGAAAGGTACATTTTCCAGATTGGCGATCATAAGGATGACCATGAACATCTGGAAGGTTGTCTTAAACTTGCCCCAATAGCTGGCGGCAATTACTCGTCCATTGTCTGCAGCAATAAGTCTGAAGCCGCTGATAATGAACTCTCTGGCAATGATTATGATAACGATCCAGGCAGGAATCCTGCCAAGCTCAATAAGACCGATCATTGCACTGCAAACAAGAAGCTTGTCAGCTAAAGGATCCATAAACTTGCCAAAGTCAGTTACTAGATTATATTTCCTGGCAATCTTACCATCCAGAAGGTCGGTAAGTGAGGCAATTATAAATAACGCCAGGGCAATCCACTTGAATACAGGATTATACAAACTGCTCTCAACATTGTCGTTCAAAAGAAAGAATACAAAAAAGGGAATCAATACAACTCTAGTTACAGTAAGCTTGTTAGGTAAATTCATCTCTCAACTCTCCTATCAAATCATATTCATTTGAACCAGTTATGAGAACCTTGACGTAATCCCCCGTCATCAGCTCTCTGCGCACACCTGTGATGAAAAGATATCCATCAATATCCGGCGCATCCTTATATGTTCTGGCAACATATGAAAGACCTTCTTCATCGTCGGCGTCAGTGATCCTGCCTTCTATTACAGCGTCAACCACCTTGCCTACCATACCCTTGGCGGCTTCAAAAGCAATCTCCTGCTGAAGCCTCATAAGCTTATTTCTTCTGGTGTTCTTTACCCTCTCGGATACCTGATCCGGCATTTCTGCCGCCGGCGTATCCTCTTCCTGAGAATAAGTGAACACTCCAAGCCTGTCGAACTTAAGATTCCTTACAAGATCCATGGTCTCGTTGTGGTCCTTTGCCGTCTCTCCGGGGAAGCCACTTATCAGCGTGGTCCTTAAGCAAATATCGGGGATTTCTTCCCTGAGGCGTTCAACAAGCTCTCTTATCTGAGCATTATTGGTCCTTCGCCCCATGCGCCTTAGGATCTCATCGGAGCCTGACTGGATAGGAATATCCAGGTACTTGCATATCTTAGGCTCCTCTTTCATCACCTGAATAAGTTCCTCTGTAATCTCTTCCGGATAGCAGTACAGAACCCTTATCCACTTAAATCCGTCTATCCTGCAAAGCCTTCTTAAAAGCTCCGGAAGCATCTTGCGGCCATACAGGTCAATTCCGTAAAGAGTTGTCTCCTGGGCCACCACCAGAAGTTCAGTCACTCCGGCAGCTGCCAGATCCTCAGCCTCTATCATCAGCTCATCAATAGGAATACTTCTGTATCGTCCCCTTACCTTAGGAATAATGCAGTAGGTACAGTGCTTGTCACACCCTTCTGCAATCTTCAGGTAGTCGAAAAGGCCGCCGGTGGTAATAACTCTTTTCATGCCGCCAAGTGGCGCCTTATCCACATCATCGAAGTAGTTCTTGTGGGAAAAGAGCTTATCTCTCTTCACCGTTTCATCTAGGGCCTTTACTATCATATCCGTGGAAGATATTCCAAGAATCTCATCCACCTCCGGGATTTCCTTCTGGATTTCCTCCTGGTACCTCTGTCCGAGACAACCGGTTACAATAAGAGCTTTCAGTTGCCCGTCCTTACGGCGCTCTGCCAGCTCCAATAGGGTGTCGATACTTTCCTGTTTGGCATCATTGATAAAGCAGCAGGTGTTTACAACTGCTGCTTCTGCTTCTTCCTCATCGTCAGTAAAGCTGTGACCGCTCTGCTCAAGCATGCCCAGCATGACTTCGGTATCAACTCTGTTCTTGTCACATCCAAGTGAAACAAATAGAACTTTCATATTATTCGTTCTCTTCAGCTGCTTCCTTAGTTACCTGAGCTTCCTCGTTCTCCTCTAAAAGAGCTTCCTTCTCCTCGTCAGTAAGGATGCGAAGCTGAGCCTGGTTCATCTCATCTACTGCGATTGAGAGAGGCTTCTGCTTATCCTTAACTCTTACCATAGGCTCGTCACCAGCAATGATCTGACGTGCTCTCTTGGCTGTAGCCATAACTACAGAATATCTGGAGTTGATTACCGGCTGCTCGCCCTCCTCAACCTCTTTGTTTACTACGTTCATAAGATCAACATATGAAGGATGTATCATTTTGTTCCTTTCCTGCGATATATCGCATGTACTATTTAGTACTATTCCGATTATATCTCATTTAACTGTTTTCTGATAGTGTCTATAAAATCAAGATTCCTAAGTGGGCTGTAATGTGCTGCATCTATGATCTGATGCACCTTATCTACACACTGCCCAAGGTCATCATTGATAACAATATAGTCGTACTTCTCTATGCCTACGGATTCTTCCTTTGCACGGGAAAGCCTCTGGGCTATGACCTCCTCGGTTTCCGTTCCTCTGCCCACAAGTCTGTTCTTAAGCTCTGTAGCAGAAGGTGGCATAACAAATAAAAGTACTGCGTCAGGATACTGCTCTTTTATCTGAAGAGCGCCCTGAATCTCGATCTCCAGGATAACGTCTATTCCCTGGGAAAGCTTATCCTCAACGAACTTGCGGGGAGTTCCGTAGTAGTGGTTCACATACCCTGCATGTTCGATAAGACCATTCTCTTTGATGAGTTTCTCAAATTCTTCATTGCTGACAAAGAAATACTCTCTGCCATTTTCTTCGCCGGGCCTTGGATCTCTTGTGGTTGCCGAAACTGAAAGAGCGTAATTATCATACTTCCTGATAAGCTCCTTCATAAGTGTTCCCTTGCCAGCCCCGGAAAAACCTGAAACTACGATTATGATGCCTTTTCTTTTCATTAATAACCTCCGTGATATACGGATTGCTCCGCTACACTCCCGCAATCCTACAGGTATTCGGAATCCGCACTATCGTGCTGCTTCCTCATTCCTGTTAGATTATCAAGGTCAGTTATATCTTTGTGCAAGCACAGATATAACTGACTTTGATAATCAATATCACTCAATGTTCTGTATCTGCTCTCTGACCTTCTCGATGTCTGTCTTAAGAGCAATACCTCTGTCAGAAATCTTAAGATCAGTGGACTTGGAAAGAATTGTATTGGCTTCCCTGTTCATCTCCTGAGCAAGGAAATCAAGCTTTCTTCCGATTCCGTCCTTATCATCTCCGGTGGCAAGAGCCTCCTTGGTAGCAAGGATATGGCTGCGAAGCCTTGTAAGCTCCTCATCTACACATACCTTATCAGCAAAGATGGTAACCTCCATTGCAAGGCGGTTCTCATCAACCTGCTTGTCCTCTAAAAGATCTGCTATCTTCTCTCTGAGCTTAGCCTTGTACTCCTGAATGATCTCAGGGGAGCGCTCAGTGATATACTCCACATTTTCAAGCATTCCATCAAGCTTGCCGGAAAGATCCGCGCAAAGGAACTCGCCCTCTCTTGATCTGGACTCCATGAACTGCTTGCCGGCTTCGTTCACAGCTCTTTTGATGCCGCTCCAAACCTCTTCCTCGTCAAGCTCTTCCTCTTCCATGGTAAACACTTCAGGGAATTTGGAAAGCACGGAAATCCTTACATCATTATCCAGGCCAAAATCATCAGCCATCTCCTTAAGATAAGTAAAATACTCCTGGGCGATAGCCTTATTATATTTAACCCTGGATTCAGATTCGGAAAAATCCTCGTAGCTGATAAATACATCTACCTTGCCACGTTTCATGAAACTCTTGAGTTCTGCACGGATTGCGGACTCGAAAGCATTGAATTTCTTAGGCATCTTGATATTGATATCAAGGTAACGATTGTTAACAGACTTAAGCTCAACTGTGTACTTGCGCTGACCTTCTGTGACTTCGCTTCTGCCAAAACCAGTCATACTGCAGACCATATATGAGATACCCCTCTTTCTTGGGCTAGATTTTTACACAAGTTATTATAATATAACGCATTTTCAAGGTCAATGTCAACGAGATTCTGCCTGGTTTTGAAGTGTCTTTTCGGCATCCCGTAAAAAATGTATAAAAAAATTTGTTGAAAATTTGCTATTGTAAACGCTTACATTATCTGCTATAACAATATTTGTAAAACATATTTTAAAACTGTTTTTGTAAGCGGTTACATACAGGAGGAAACGGGTAATGGAATTATTAAACTATGATGTTCTGGCCAAATCCGGCTATGAGGGTTACATTTTGAAGGATGCACCTATAAAGGTCCTTCAGTTTGGGGAAGGCAATTTCATGCGTGCCTTCGTGGATTATTTCTTTGATATCAGTAACGAAAAGGCAGGCTTTAACGGCAAGGTTGCTCTTGTTCAGCCTATTTCACAGGGTCTCACAAAGCTTATCAACGATCAGGAGGGTCTCTACACTCTCTACTTAAGAGGTAGCGAGAACGGTCAGAAGGTAGATGCAAAGCGTGTCATATCCGCCTGCGACTGCTGTCTCAATCCTTATGATCAGGCTGACCTTGACAGGATCATGGAAATCGCCGAGAGCGACGATCTTGATATCATAGCATCTAACACAACAGAGGCTGGTATCGCTTATGATCCTTCCTGCAATTTCGATGATGCTCCTGCTTCAAGCTTCCCGGGAAAGCTCACACAGGTTCTTTACAGAAGATACAAAGCCGGCAAGAAGGGAATCGTAGTTCTCTCCTGCGAGCTTATTGATAACAACGGAAAAGAGCTTTTGAAGTGCGTCAACCAGTATATCGATCAGTGGAAGCTCGAGGACGAATTTAAGACATGGGTAAACAATGACAACATCTTCTGCTCTACTTTGGTAGACAGAATCGTTCCCGGCCGTATCCGTGATCCAAAGGAAGTTGAAGAGCTCGAAAAAGTAAACGGCTATCATGATGAGCTCATCGATGTGGGAGAAATCTTTGGCGTATGGATCATCGAAGGACCTGAAGGTCTTGAGGACAGACTCCCCTTCAAGAAAGCAGGTGTCAATGTTCACGTTGTTCCTGATGTAATGCCCTATAAGCACCGCAAGGTTCGTATCCTTAACGGAGCACACACAGGCTTCGTTCTTGGTGCATATCTTTCAGGTCAGGACATCGTTCGTGACTGTATGCAAAATGATGCAATCTCAGGCTTCATGAACAAGATGCTGAAC
>DFGW01000118.1 GCA_002372465.1 Butyrivibrio sp. UBA3740 | reverse complement strand
TTCCATTATAAAGAACTGGAGATAAATCAGGTAAAAGAGTACCTTAAGGGGAGAGGAGTTCCGGTCAGATGGGCATGATAACGGGAGACTGGCTTGAAGCTGTGGGAGGCGAGTTTAAAAAGCCTTACTACAGGGAGCTTTACCAGTTTGTTAAGAACGAATACAGTACACAGGTGGTATACCCGCCATCAGAGGATATTTTTAATGCCATGCACTACACACCTCTTAAGGAGGTCAAGGTGCTTATTTTGGGTCAGGACCCGTACCATGAGCCGGGACAGGCCCATGGGCTGTCGTTTTCGGTGCTTCCCGGGAAGGCGGATACACCTCCTTCTTTGGTAAATATCTATAAGGAGCTTAATGATGACCTTGGATGCTACATTCCCAATAATGGATATTTGAAGAAATGGGCAGATCAGGGAGTGCTTCTTTTAAATACGGTGCTGACAGTAAGGGCTCATGCGGCCAATTCCCATCAGGGGAAGGGCTGGGAGCAGTTTACAGATGCAGTTATTGAGGCTTTAAACAGGCAGGACAGGCCAATAGTCTATATGCTTTGGGGGAGACCCGCCCAGATGAAAAGAGCTATGCTGAATAATCCAAAGCAACTGGTGCTTACTGCGCCTCACCCAAGCCCATTATCGGCTTACAGAGGCTTTTTTGGCTGCAAACATTTCAGCAAATGCAATGAATTCCTTGAGTCTAAGGGGATTGAGCCAATAGATTGGCAGATTGAGAATATTTAGTGTTGCAAACTGATGCGCCAACGTGTTAAAGTGTATCTTAAGTTTACGTGTCAGGAGGAATATTATGAAGAAACCGTTCGTTACGAAGGCACAGGTTGAGGAGATTGTTAAGTCATATCCCACGCCTTTTTATATCTACGATGAGAAGGGCATTATAGACAATGCCAAGGCAGTTCACGAAGCATTTTCCTGGAACAAGGGATTTAAGGAGTATTTTGCTGTGAAGGCAACTCCTAATCCAAGGCTTATGGATATCCTGATGAGTGAGGGCTGTGGCTTCGACTGTTCTTCAGCTACAGAGCTGATGCTTTCTAAAGCAGTAGGTGCTAAGGGCGAGAACATCATGTTCTCCTCAAATGATACTCCTGCAGAGGAGTTTGCTTACGCCAATAAGATTGGAGCCATCATCAATCTTGATGACTTTACCCACATTGATTTCCTGGAAAAGACCATAGGAATGATCCCTGAGACCATTTCCTGCAGATATAATCCGGGGGGAGTGTTCCAGATGAGTAACGGCATCATGGATAACCCCGGGGATTCCAAGTACGGTATGACCAAAGACCAGCTCTTTGAGGCCTTTAAGATACTGAAGGAAAAAGGCGCCAAGAGATTTGGTATCCACGCTTTTCTTGCAAGTAATACGGTTTCTAACGATTATTATCCTACACTTGCCGGACAGCTCTTTGAACTTGCAGTGGAGCTTCAAAAGGAGACAGGAGCCAGGATTGCTTTCATCAATCTCTCTGGCGGCGTAGGAATCCCCTATCGTCCTGATCAGACAGGTAATGACATCTTTGCAATCGGAAACGGCGTTAAGGAGCAGTATAACAAAATTCTTGTTCCTGCCGGTATGGGCGATGTAGCTATTTACACAGAGATGGGAAGGTTCATGATGGCGCCCTACGGAGCCCTTGTTACCAAGGCTATCCACGAGAAGCATATCTACAAGGAATACATCGGAGTTGATGCCTGCGCTGTAAATCTTATGAGACCTGCTATGTACGGCGCATATCACCATATCACTGTTTTGGGAAAAGAGAATGCTCCTTTAGACCATGTTTATGACGTGACAGGTTCTCTTTGTGAGAACAATGATAAGTTCGCTATAGAAAGGCAGCTTCCAAAGATCGATAAGGGAGACTATCTCTTTATACATGATGCCGGTGCTCACGGCTTTGCAATGGGCTACAATTATAACGGCAAACTAAAGAGCGCAGAGCTTCTTCTTAAGAAGGACGGCAGCGTGGAACTGATAAGACGCGCTGAGACTGCCAGAGATTATTTTGCAACTTTCGATAGCCTTCCAATCTACGATAAGTTAAATCAAATAATGGACAGCGAAGGTGTTTAAAGGGGAAGATAATCATGATGGATGAGCAGATTCAGGAATTCATCAGCTATCTTCAGAGTATCAAGAACACCTCTGAGAACACTGTTGTTTCCTACAAAAGAGATCTCCTTAGAATGGTGGCTTTCATGGAGGAGCGGGGAGTTCTTGATGTGAAGGATATTACACAGGACAGGCTTTTAGACTATGCCACAAGCCTTAAAGAGGAACATTTTGCACCTTCCTCCATTACCAGACACAACACCTCGATCAAGGCATTTTTCAGATATATGCTGGAAAATGGAAACATTGATGAGAACCCTGCGGAGAACTTAAGAAGCCCTAAGATTGAAAAGAGCGAGCCGAGAGTTCTTTCAACCGTTGAAATAGAGAACCTTCTGTCCCAAAAGTTTGCTGAGGATGCCAAGGGGAAAAGAGATAAGGCCATACTGGAGCTGATGTATGCAACGGGACTTAAGACCTCCGAGATGATAGGACTTAAGCTTTCCAATGTGGATCTTAGCATTGGGTGCATAAGGCTATCGGGCAATTCAAGAAGTGGTAAGGACAGGCTCATTCCCTACGGCAAGAAAGCAAAAGAAGCGCTTTCCGATTACCTTCTGGATGCCAGAGCACAGCTCCTTGCTGGGGGAGAAGACGACGAGACCGTTTTCCTTAACTGCTCCGGGACTCCCATGAGCAGACAGGGACTGTGGAAGCTTATAAAGACCTATGTGAAGAAAGCCGGGGTTAAGTCTGATATAACTCCATTTACTTTGAGACATTCCTTTGCTGTGCATCTGGTGGACAATGGTGCTGATGTCAGCTCTGTTCAGGAGCTTATGGGGTACTCTGACAGCAACACCATCTCAAGATATATCAAGAAGAGGGAAAAAGTAAAAGACCCTTACCAGTGGGCAAGAGTCCGAAATTAGATCATTTAAAGAAAAACTCCATGGCGAACTTGCCATGGAGTTATTTTATGCCATTTCGGCTATTTCTAACAGTAATCTTTCTGTATCGTCCCAACCAAGACAAGGATCTGTAATGGACTTGCCATAGACGCCTTCCCCAATCTTCTGACATCCTTCCTCGATGTAGCTCTCGATCATGACGCCCTTAACAAGGCTTTTGATGTCCGGATTAAGGGTTCTTGAATGAAGGACCTCTTTTACAATACGGATCTGTTCCTTGAACTGCTTGTTGGAGTTGTTGTGGTTTGCATCAATGATGGCTGCGGGATTGATTATCTCTCTCTGTTCATAGAGCTTAAGAAGGAGACTTAAATCCTCGTAATGGTAGTTAGGAAGAGACTGGCCATGCTTGTTGCTGGAACCTCTAAGCACGCAGTGGGCAAGGGGATTGCCGTTGGTCTTAACCTCGTAGCCTCTGTATACGAAGGTGTGAGGCTGCTGGGCTGCGTAAACAGAGTTCAGCATGACGCTTAAGGTTCCGCTGGTTGGATTCTTCATGCCTGCGGGTACATCAAAACCGCTGGCAGTCATACGATGCTCCTGGTCCTCTACAGAACGGGCTCCGATAGCCACGTAGGAGAGGATATCAGCCACATATCCCCAGTTCTCTGGATAGAGCATCTCGTCAGCTGCTGTAAGACCGGACTCCTCAATGGCCTTGATCTGCATATGTCTCATGGCAACAAGACCTGCTCTGAAATCTGTCTTGCCTTCGGGATCCGGCTGGGAAGTGATACCCTTGTAGCCGTCACCGGTGGTACGGGGCTTGTTGGTGTATATTCTTGGAATGAGGATAAGTCTGTCCTTAACCTTTTCGTTTAGCTTTCCAAGGCGGGAGACGTAGTCACAAACTGCATCTTCATTGTCGGCAGAGCAGGGACCTACGATTACCAGGAACTTATCACTCTTACCTGAGAAGACGTCTGTGATCATAGCATCACGTTCCTTCTTAAGAGCTGTCAGCTCCTTGCCCAGGGGAAACTCGTACCTGATCTCATCAGGGGTTGGGAGTTTCTGTATGTATTCAAAAGACATCTATTTAAACCTCCAAAAATGATTCGTGTTTCACTATAGCACTTTAAACTGGAAAAGTAAAGCGTATTTTATGAAGTAATTATCTTATATTCAGCTGCATTAATACCATACAGGGCTGCAATCATTTTATCAAGTTTTTCTCCGGGCGGGCAATTCTCAATTTCAGACTGCACGGAAGGAGAGCATTTTGCCAGAGGCAGTGCTTCCAGATAGGAGCGAAGTACCTTCATACTCCTGAAGGTGTTTTGGTAATAGAAGCTTAAAACCTGTGAGTTTAAAAGCGCCATTATGTAAGTCGCAGAATAGCCTTCCACGTGGGGAATAATTATGTTGGCACTGTTGAGGGATAAACTCCCGTTCCTGTCCAGGGCAACCACCGGTTCTTCAGCGATGAATCGGTAAAAGAGCTTTTCCTTTGCTCTGTACATTTCCGTCGGAGCACATTGCTGGAAGGAGTCGGGATCAAAATGCACAAAGCTGGTGGCTTTTCTGATGAGGAATTTCTCTATATCCTTTCCTTTTAGGATGGGCTCAAGACCTTGGTTTCCGGCACCTGTTTTTTCGGAAGCATTGGGAATATCTTTAACATCCTTAAGAAGAGTGCGATTTGCTCCGGTTACAATTCCCAGGGCAAAGTCTGCATTACCTTGCAGGGTAAAGTGGGGGACAGAGCCTATTTTCTGAAGCAATGCATATTCTGTATCGTTACATAGGATGTGAAAGCTTTCGGGACTGATGCGACTGCCATCAGTCTGGAAGCGGTTATGAACTTTGGGCGGTATCTGGCGGTGATTCTCATAGGATACCGAAATCGTATTTGCCAGGCGGTAGCCTTGCATCTGGCTGCCACCCCCTGTGACATTATGATGCAGTGGCTGGCTGTGATCAGCTGTGGGATGGCTTAAGGTGAGGATCACACTGGGACATTGTACTTTGTCGAAAACATCACCCAGGTAAATAATTGAGGTTACTGCTGCTTCCTTAAGGATAAGACTACGGATTCTTTTGTGAATGTCAGTGCCAAGTATTGTCTCAGGAAGAAGGAATGACAAAGTGCCGCCTTCTTTAAGCTTTTCCAGACCCTTCTCTACAAAAAGGGAAAAGGATTCAGGGGTTTTATTCCCGTCATAGGAGACAAAGCTTTCATTGATGCGACTGATTTCATCTTTGGAAAATACATAGCCCCAGGGGGGATTCCCGAGAATCACGCTGAATGAGGGCGTGTTGCCGCTATTTTCAGGAGTGGAAAGAGCAGCGCTAATACCAAGAAAGTCACTGCACCGGATATTAGTAAAGATCGTATCAAGCTCCCTTTGACTTTGGATGTTGTACTTAAGGGCTACATTGATTCTGGCTATGGCAATGGCAGTCTCGTCGATGTCATAGCCATAGATACATTCCAGTGGAAGGTTATCAGGAAGTCTTATAAGAAAGTTCCCTGTTCCACAGGCAGGATCGCAGCATCTTTGCAAAGGAAGGTCCGGAATCCCTGAAACCAGCCTGTCCACCACGAAATAAGGCGTGTAGTATGCACCGGTATTTTTCTTGGCGCGAAGGCTTCTGAGGGAAAGATAAAGCATTCCCAAAAGATCTTCTCCGGGGATAAAGGAGGGAGAAAAACGGCTGTTTAGTTCGGTACCTTTTTCCTTTGAAGGTGCTTTGAAGGGTGTCTGATCAAGGAGTTTAAGAGAGATTTCTTTTGGAGTCCCCCTAAGGGATAGCAGCTCTTTTGCTACAGTACGGATCACCGATGGCAGGAGACTTTGCCCGGAACAGTCAGTATCTGTCAGAGCCTCCAAAAGTTCTTTTACCGGAATGTAGTTGGGAGAGGCGCTATCGATGTAGGTCTTGGGGATGAGATTTCCTGTTAGCCTGGTCTTATTGCGACGGCTCCGAAGAAGCCCTGAAGACTCCAGTTCCTTGTGGAGGGCGTAGACGTCTTTTTCCAAAAAGAGAAGGGGAGAGGCAGAAAAAACGTTCAGCTTACCGAGTTTTGCCCAGTTCCTGACAGTGGCCTGGGATATTCCCAGAATCGCTGATGCGTCACTGACACGTAAAGTGCTCTGTTCATTATGAAGTTTTCTCCGCTGTTTCCCTGTTTTTTCCATAAGTCTATTTTCCTATAAGTCGTAAAATTTGCAAGTGCAATAGAGGGAATATTGTTGTATAATTCTACAGGTTTGATGCAATTAGGGTATTCTGATTGCAGGAATTCTAATAGTAAGGAACGGTATCAATGAAAAGCAGTAACAACTCATCAGCAAATGCATTTTTAGTGATAGTGGGAATGGCAGGGATCATCACCGCTTCACTGTTTGGAGGTTATAAATTCGCCACCAGGAATTCGCAGATAGATCAGAAGTTTACACAGGTGGCAGATGAAGCCAAAAAGACAGCCAAAGACAAGTGGGGGATAGAAGCTCCAAAGATCGAATTCGACTTTGGTAAAGAAGAGGAAAAAGAGGCTGTTCCGACCTTTGAATACAGTGTTCAGGAGAAAAGAAATAATCAGGAACCTCAGATTTTTCTATCATCGAAGTGTCTTTACAATACTGATGGTAAGATACTTGATGACTTTAAGGATGTTACTGAATATACTCTCAACTTCAGGCCCAATGCTGGTCATACAGAAGGGTTCGTGCTGACGGATGACCAGGTTCTTTACTATGTCAGTGGAGATCTGGAACTGACCAAGATTTATGACAACGTTACTTACGCGGATATGTGTTTTGACGGCGGATATGGCTACTTTATTGCTAAGGAGAAAGGCTACCATCGTAATCTTTATGTTTATGATGCGGTGTCCGGGGAGTCCAGGATGTTTGCTGAGGATGTTTACGAAGACAATGTGGGGATGTCCCCCAATGGTAAACTGATAGCATTTTCCTCCAGCGATCCGAACAATATGGGAACCTATATTTCTGATATAGATGGTAACGTTTTGGATACAATAGCCAGGAAATCTATCACTCCTGTGGCTGTAGCTGATGACGCAAGCACAGTTATGTACAGCTGTTATGCGGATGATGGAAGGTTCTTTTGCCATACCTCCGAAGGTGAGACCAGGCTGGCAACAAAGGGCGGATACGTCTTTGACACCTATGTGACCAGAGACTGCAAGCAGCTGATTTATGAGTTTAATGACAAGACTTGGTATTACAGGGCAGGAGAGAAGAAACCCAGGAAACTCTTTGATAATGACAGGTTGAATTTCAAGGTCTGTAATGCAGACATTAAAGCTTTAGGCAGATATAGCGATTATTACATGATCGATTCGGACTGCTTTGCCAACTCGCTGATGCTCTCGGAGAACAATGCAGTTTACTGTCTTTATGGCGATGACCCACAGATGGTGAGGATCGAGAAAAAACGCAATACAGATACCTTCTATATCATGGAGGGCGGACCAACCGTATATTACAAGAATTATGACGAGGGGAAACTGGAAAAACTCGTCTATGACGGCAAGGAAATTAAGCAGTATTCCACTCCCATAACAGTGGCTTCCATGGGAAACTTTACTGGTAATGAGGATTTATCGGAGATGTGGATCGCGGATAACCGGGGAAAGCATATTATTTATTCGAAGAATGAAGGAAACCCCGTTCAGGTGGCAGACTTAAGCTCCTATGTCAGCGACATGAGATGGAATCAGTACGACGGAAAGTGTTATTATATATGTGATGGTAATTTGTATCGTGTGGGAACCCAGATGGGAACGGCGGAGCTTGTCCTTGAGGGTGTGAACTATTTCCAGTATTCCTTTGATATTCCCAAGAGCATCAAGTTCAGGGGGCAGGACGAAAAGGAATACTACCTGGTAGCGGATACAATTTATGAAAATACAAGCGACTGACGAGGCGTGACATGAAAAAGCCCTATGGCGGCATTACAAACGTATCTAAATATCTGCTGGAACAGTATGGGGAGAAGGGAGTCCTGGTAAAAAGAGGCAGGTCCATCCTCATGAACCAGCAGTCCATGGCCGAGATAAGCGGCCGGGTTACCAGGAACTGTTCCGTGGTGGCAGTGACCAGGGTTATGGATTATTACAGGCGCGTAAATAAACTGGAGCAGATTCCGGAGGACATCCATAAGCTGTATATGATGGTGGAGGAAGTTGCAGAAGCATACGGGTACACCGATAAGCGCGGAACCATGCCCTTTTTCATCGCCGGGATCACCAGGGAGGCCTTTAAGCAGTACGGAGTAAAGGCCCGATGTCGCGGAGTCTATGTGTGGAGTTTTGAGAAACACGTGGTAAAAGAGATTTCGGCAGGAAGACCTGTTATAATGAATATAGCTAGGGGCTTTTACAAGGACCACACGGTGGTTGTGGCAGGATACAGTATCTGGAAGGTGGGAGATAAGCTCTATCCAATGCTAAGGGTTATCGATGGCTGGAAGAGAGGCATCCACTTTATAGATTATGAGGCCTTTGCAAAAGACATATCGCAGTCTATTTTTGGTTCCTTTAATACCACGGTTTTATAAAGGGGTTAATTGATGAAGAAAAACATTGGTATCGCAGCATTTATGATTCCGATCTTAACAGTTTCTTTATCCGGTTGCGGAAAAGCCAAGGCACCTGATGACACGAATGCGTCCCGCAGGGATGATACCGGACAGGTTTCCGATGCGGACCTTTCTATGGTGGATGGTGCCGGAGTTGAAGGCCCCGGAGTGGAAGCCGTAGAAGCTGCAAGTAAAAATCCTGAAAATGTCCTTCAGGACAGTATCATCCAGGATAACTTTAACTCCCCTGTAACTGAGGATGTGCAGGTGGTAAGGACGGTGCTCATTCCCGAGGCTGTTACCATGGGAGACGGGGATGCCGGGGCTTTTTATAGCAATGAGGACTATAAGGACGTTGTTCCTGTAGATATTGCGTCTTTTTCCGCTGATGACATTCCGGAGAAGTATGACTCCAGAAATGTGGATGGAAAGAGCTTTGTAACACCGGTAAAGGACCAGGGGTATTCATATCTTTGCTGGACCTATGCCTGTATGGGCGCCATCGAGAGTGACATTCTTTCACATCACGATGAAATAAAGAGTACTGATGTTGACCTGTCCGAGAAGCACCTGGCCTACTACAACCTGCATAAGGCAGAAGGATCCCTGGGCGGACTTATTGATGACGATTACAGAGAGCTTGTTAATGCTGACGGAAACAGCAATGACTGGATCTTTGACTATGATACCGGCTATATTACCAGTGGTGGGGTCAATGACTACTGCATAAGCCTTCTGACGGCCTGGAAGGGCCCTGTCAAGGATGCAGGAGATGATTCCTTTGCAAGTCTGTACGGCAGTACAAATGTCTTTACAGATAATAATGCTAAGCCCTCTGGGGCGTTTACCTGCGACTACCATGTTCAGGGCACCTACGAGATGCCCGGGAACATAAATAATAATCTGATGATCAAGCAGATGGTCATGGAGCATGGTGCAGCAACAGTGGGCGTATGTGCTGCCGGAGAATACTTCAAGGATCACAGCAGTAATCTTTACTCCACCTTTAATGGGAATCCTGCCAAGACAGCAGATCATGAAGTCCTTATCATAGGATGGGATGACAACTACAGCGCCACCAATTTCCGCTATCAGCCGGAGGGAGACGGAGCGTGGCTTTGCAGAAACAGCTGGGGTACAGGCTCAGGTCAGGACGGGTGCTTCTATCTTTCCTACTATGATGAGACCACAGCCATCAGTAATGCCACAGCTTATGATGTGGTGCTTGAGGGCGAGGATAAGTGGTATGACAATAACTACCAGGCTGCAGGATTTTTCACTACTTTAGTCAGCACCCTGGATGATGACAAAAACATGGTTTCTGCTCTTTCAGGTTCCACCAATCCTTTTGGAATGCTTTATGAAGCGCAAGGCTCTGAAGAGCTTAGGGCCGTGGGACTTATGAATCTTGATCTCTATCAGCAGTATGAGATTGATATTTATGTGAATCCTTCAGATGGGGAGGGAGATATTTCTTTTGAAAAAGACCTTCCTGCTCTTACTCAGAAGGTTTCAGCTATTAGCGGTGGCTATCACACCTTCGAACTGGAAGAGCCCATAAGTCTTGATAAGGGCGACTCCTTCTTTGTGCTGATAAAGCCTGCGACTTCAGGACGACTGGTATTCGAGCCCCAGGAGGACATGACGGGAGATGCCAACTTTGACGAGTGGCAGAATCTTACGGGGAATGTGCACAACAGTTACAAGGCCAGCGGATGCAGCTACTATATCTCTGATGACGGGGAGTCCATGATCCGTCAGGATGATAAGGATTTCTTCGTAAAGGCTTATACCAACAACAGATAAACCTTTGAGATAAATAGGGACAAAAAAAGAAGACGGCTATCACGTCTTCTTTTTTACTGTTGCTTTCACAAGTTTTTTGGGAGGAGGGCAGTTTAATGGGGAGTTAAACTGCCCAGGTATGAAAAAAGTTTTGTTGGGGGAGTGAGAATTTTTTGTTCTCAATAAATATATCGGTGTGGAATGAAAATACTTAACAGTAATTCGATAAAAAATATAGCCAAATTATAAACGAAATAACGTACAATATTTGTGCATAATGTAGGAACAAACGTTTGAAATTAATTTCAAAATGTGCTATATTGTGTTTAATAATATGGAAAGGCACTATATCTATGAATAAGAATGAAAAAGATCTTGAACAGATAAGTACAACAGATAAGCTTAAGGCATTCAAAACGCTTAAGGATGCCGGACTTCGCGTTGAGATGAGCAGCAGTGGCGTACCTACCGTGATCTGCGCCAGCGCCGGGGATATGTCCAAGGACCTTAAGAATGTCAGGAAAATCCTTAAGGACCTTAGATACAATGGCAGCTTTGGTGTCAGAGCACCAAGGAAAGGTGACCAGATCATGAATGAAGAAATACCCAAGGACCCGGAAGAAGCTGCTATATCCGATTCTGAAAGTGAAGATAATGCAATCCCTGCATAACCGGTCATTCCTGGCGGAATGATTTCCAACCAATAAAAAAAGCACCTCAGCGAGGTGCTTAATTTTGGGAGGAGGGGTCGATTAGTGGGGAGCCAACCGACCCGGTATGAAAAAAGTTTTGTTGGGGGAGTCAGAAGTATTGTTACTTCTGATATGTATACATCTTACTGTCTAAATTTGGACAAAATATGGACGATTTATAAAGAAAAAATAAAGTAATTCGAAATAATAAATAATATGAACACGATATAGTGATAATAATATATAATTTACAGTGTAAAGAAATTAAAATTTCGATTACAAGGGGCTTACTATGGATAGGTATTCTACTGTAGCAGGACAGGTTTCAAGCCATATTTCTTCGGGGGAATGCGCAGCAGCCGCTGCCAGAGCAGCTGCAGCCAATCTTATTTTTCGCATCAATTATGAAAATGTAACGATAAACCATCCAAATGGTTCATCCAGAATATATCCGGTCAAAAAGGTTTTGGAGAATTGCACCGATTCCCAGTCAGAGTATATGACTGTCATGGAAGGAGGGTCAGCTCCCGATATCCGCGAAAAAGCCTGTATTCATGTGAATGTGTCCAGGATTTCCGATATCAGAACCTTAAGAGATAATGTTCAGATCGATATCAGATATGGAAATCTCTTTTTACAAAACGGAGAAGGTATCGCTGCCCTTGATAAGTATGCTCTGCGACTCGTGTTTGATGCTGTTGCAGACTGCTGCGAGATGTCTGATGGTGCGCAGCTTTTGCTAATAACCGTGAAATCTCCTGAAGGGATGCTCATTGCCGCTAAACAGGCCATGGGACAGAGCACTTTTTCGGGTGGGATTACGCTTCTAGGCACCGATGGGATAGTTCTTCCGGTACATATGAGAGATATTTCCGATTCCATAGATTCTCAGATCAGATCCCAGACTGCCCAGGGTATCAAGTCTATTCTTGTAAGCCCCGGAAGGTATTGCGCCAAGATAATTGCCGACAGTATACATGTTGATCTCAAGACCAGCATCTTTTGCTATAACTTCCCGGGACATGCCATAGACAAGGCAGTAGAGGAGGGGGTTGAGAACCTTCTTCTGGTGGGAAATGCAGGTAAGCTGGTCAAACTTGCTGCAGGCATCATGAACACCAATTCTACAGCAGCTGACGCAAGAAAAGAGATCTTTGCCGCTCACGTGTCAATGGTTGGCGGAACAGCTGTCCAGGCCAAGACCATTATGGGATGTGTGACGGTGGATGAGATCCTGGCGCTTTTAGGCAACTGGGGACTTCGTGACAAGGTTATGCAGAGCATAATGATGGAGATAGACAGATCCGTACGCAGGAGATCCGGAGGGAAGCTCCGCTTTGGAGTGGCTCTTTTTTCTGAACAGTTTGGCTTCCTGGGACAGACACCTGACACAAGGAATGTGCTGATTAAAGTCTCTCAGGAACAATATGCATTGTCACTTAAGATGAAATAAGATATTCTATATATATGATTAGTTTTTTCTATCTACATGATAAGGAGATGGCTGACTAATGAAAAACATCCTGTTTGTAGCTTCAGAAGGCGTACCTTTTATCAAGACCGGCGGACTTGCTGACGTAGTTGGATCCTTGCCCAAGAATATTGATAAGAGATATTTTGACGTCCGCGTTATTCTTCCTCTGTACAAATGCATCAACCAGCAGATGAAGGATAAGATGGAGTATGTTACCAACTTCTATATGGATTTCCACTGGAAAAATGAGTATGTGGGTATCTTTAAGGCAGAGGTTGACGGGATTAAGTATTACTTTATTGACAATGAATTTTATTTTAATGGAATGAAGCCCTACGGGGATGATACCATTTTTGAGATTGAGAAGTTTGCTTATTTTTCAAAAGCAGCTCTTTCAATCCTGCCTGTAATTGATTTCAGGCCTGACATCATTCACTGCCATGACTGGCAGACAGG
>DFGW01000024.1 GCA_002372465.1 Butyrivibrio sp. UBA3740 | reverse complement strand
GGATATGCAGTTAAGTTCATCGACCTTACAAGGGAGCAGCAGCTCGATGTTATTTCTCGTACCTGCCATGAGGCACTGTAATAGTATTATTGGAGTTTTTAATGGCTGAAGTTATAGGTTATATTAATAAACTTGAGAGTTTTGGCGCCGTGGATGGTCCCGGCGTCAGATATCTCATTTTTCTTAGTGGCTGCAGGATGAGATGTGCTTTTTGCCACAATCCCGAGACCTGGAAAGAGGGGGAAGGGCAACAGTTTACAGCTGATGAGCTGCTTAAGAAGGCGCTGAGATTTAAGCCCTATTGGAAAAACGGCGGAGGTATCACGGTAAGTGGTGGAGAACCTCTTTTGCAGATTGATTTTCTTTTGGAACTGTTCAAAAAAGCAAAAGCGGAAGGAATCAATACCTGCATTGACACAGCCGGAGAGCCTTTCACCCGGGAGGAACCTTTCTATTCCAAGTGGAAAGAGCTTATGAGCCTTACGGATACAGTTCTTTTGGATATTAAAAACATCGATCCTGCTGCTCACAAAGAGCTGACAGGTGTAGATAACAGCAATATTTTGCAGATGGCAAAAGAAATATCGGATATGGGAATTTCCATCTGGATACGCCACGTACTGGTACCCGGCGGAAGTGACAATGATGACTATCTTCGCCGCACTAAAGAATTCATAGACACTCTTTCTTCAGTGGAGAGGGTTGAGGTGCTTCCTTATCATACTCTGGGCGTTCCTAAATATCAGGAGATTGGAATAACCTACCGCCTGGAAGGTGTACAGTCCCCATCTCCTGAACGGATTGAGAATGCCAAAAGAATCTTAGGTGTCATATAATGGTGGTTTAACATGATATAATATATTCATGAAAAGAAGAAAAGAATCAATAAGTTCAATAAAAGAGTTATTCGTTTGTATATTTGTCCTTTTGCTTTTTTTGTTTACTTATTTTGCTTCAGGCAAACATGACAAAAATACAGCTAATGTCATGCTTGAGAACATTAATGAAGGCTGGATTGCTGAAGACGGACAGGCAGTTGATCTTTATGATATTGCCCCGGGCAGACATTCCCTTATATTGGATATCAGTGATCTGGACACTGATGGCAAGGCGATTTGCTTCAAGTCGATCGATACCAATTTTAAAGTATATGCATCGAATGGGATGATTTACGATTATGATCCTGTGATACCAAGGCTTTTTGGTATTTCATATGGTATGCAATATCATACCATTGCAATTCCGGAGAATAGCCCGTTTTTAAGGCTGTACCTTGAGCCTGTATTCGCGAATACGTCTGCAGGGATAAGAGACTTAGCCATTAGCGAAGCAGGGCAGTACATGACAAATGTCTTTAAGAGAAATCTCTTTTCATTTGGACAATGTATGACAACTATGGTTATCGGAGCTCTTTTTGTTATAGCCGGAGTGACGGGCAAAATTGTCATGAGATCAACAGGCATTGATTTTATATCATTTGGCTTAACCTGTGTGATTGTTGGCTTTGTAGGTCTCAATGATACACTTCTTCTACAGGTACTGACAGGCCATCCGGAACTTATCAGGGTTTTAGAATATATGTGTCTGGTGTTTGTGACATTTCCGGCGCTTTCATTTTTTTCCAGTACAACCGGAGAGTCCCATTCAAAGCTTCTATCGGGTATGCTGGTAGCGTGTCTTTTAAATTGCGTCCTTCAGGTTGGGCTTACGCTAAGCATGTTATCAGATTATTACTATCTGGTATATATTTCACAATTTATCATAGTAGTTGGTTTTTCAATAGCTGTAGTACTTGTTGTGAGGGCTGCACGTCAGGGGAAGATCAAGCAGACACTGCTGCGCAGCGTGAGGTGGGGCTTATTTGCATGCGTTTTGGGCGCAGGGATCGATATGCTCCGCTATTATTTTTTCCAAAGTTACGGGGATTTAACATTTATACGCATTGGATTGCTGTTGCTTACTGTATTTATGGGTATTTATCTATATACAGATCATATTGATACTTTGAAAAAGAAACAGCAGGAGAGTGCTGTATTTGCATCCGAGATAGCAGAGGCCTTTGCCAAAGTAATAGATATGAAGGATAAGTACACCAACGGACACTCGGAGAGGGTGGCGAAATATACTGCCATGATCGCAAAAGAGATGGGGTACGATGATGAAACTGTCGAAAAGTATTACCGAATAGGCCTTTTGCATGATGTAGGTAAGGTTGGAATTCCCAAAGCTGTGCTCAATAAGCCCGGAAAACTTACAGATGAAGAATATGACATTATTAAAACGCATACCTTGAAGGGGCACGAGGTGCTCAAAGATATAAGTGTTGTACCTGAACTTGCAGTCGGTGCACTGGCCCATCATGAAAGGCATGACGGAAAGGGCTATCCCAACGGACTTTCAGGTGATGAAATACCGCAGGTTGCGCGTATTATTGCGGTCGCAGACTGTTTTGATGCAATGTATTCTGACAGGCAATACCGTAAGCGCATGGATTTTGAGAAGGTATTGTCAATAATTCGGGAATCTTCCGGAACCCAGCTTAATCCTGAGGTGGTTGATGCATTTTTCAGGCTCGTTGAAAAAGGAGAAATACGACCTGCAGATAATATCAGTTAGTGGTACTGAAATCGCTGCAAACCCGGTCTTTTCCGGTGTTTTTGGCCTGATATAATAATTCATCAACGCGGGCGATAGTGTCTATTACACATTCTTCCGACCTATGTCCCGTCACACCAACGCTTATGGTGATAGGGACGTTATGACTACAATCCTTCTTTACCCTAAGACGCAGATTTTCAGCAAACCTTACAGCATCATCATCTGAGCAGCTTTTAATGAATATCATGAATTCTTCACCTCCCCAGCGGCCTGCACAGGCGTTGGGGATTTCTTTTACATATTCGGACAGTATGCCGGACAGGGCCTTAAGGATATCGTCACCTTTTAGATGTCCGCAGCTGTCGTTTATCATCTTAAAATTATCCAGGTCGAACATGATGAGATGCCAGTCGTGACAATCTTCCTCGTGGTACTCATATATGCTGCGTTCGATGGCTCCGCGGTTAAGAAGACCGGTGAGAGCATCATGGGATGCCTTGTAGAGCATATCGTTGAGCTGATTGTTTTTCTCAATTAATTCCTCACTAATGGTATTGATAAACAGAGCCAGTCTCGCCATGACGGGCATGTTAGAGCTCTTTTCAAAAAGATCTATATCAACTTCGGGAAGCGCTCCCTTAGGACCTTCTCTCATGGCTATAGTCACTATGGACAGATTGTTGAGCAGGGTAGTGCCATTATGGCGCATGATTTCGCCCAAAGCGCTGAAGCCCATGGTGTTCATGAGCTTGGAGAGCACGGAGATTTCTACGTCTTCCTTGTCGGACCAAAAGAGCTTTCGGCCCATGCAATTAATTATATTTATAACTTCGGGGGCAAAATCCCTTATTTTCAGCGTAGTCTCTTTTGTATGCGCAATGATCCTTCTGGGATCGCCATAGGTAAGATGGATTTCACTTCCCTCGGGGATAATGGATGACATAAGAATGGAACCGTCGGGATTGACGGATTTGGCATGCCTTAAATAGGCAGTTTCTTCATCAATGCGCACTTCCCAGGGGAATTCCAGAGCATCATAGAAGAAATTGTCGTCCTTTTTTATTTGCAGATAGTGGTTGTAAACATCGTAGGCGGGCTTACCGTCAATTTCATAAACCAGGGGCCCTTCGGCTTTTGTGACTTTTAGGGGATAGCCTATGGGCTTCCAGCCAAACATTCGGTTTGAAAGAAGATGAAGTTCACTCCCGCAGTAAAAGACCAATACCGAGCCCTCATAGGATTCGGGACAGTCGTCTGCAAAAACAAAGGCAGGGTTTTTAGCATCACCTACTGCGACACTGCCGAATATTTCGATTTCCTGCGGGAGATTATCTATAATCCTGCCGGCGCGTTCCAGCTTGGAATAGGATGCAGCGGTCATTAATTCGAGACCCTTAAGATCGGGGATATTTTGAGCAAATTTAAGAACCTTGTCGACATCTTCTCCGTCAGGTCTTGCATAATAGGGAACCACAACCACGGATGTAGATTCTTCTTCGAAAATCATCAGAGATATCACGGCATCCTCATCATTTAACAGTCCTCCGATTATTGCGCCGGTTGCGCTGCAGCCTATCACCGGGACATCAGGAATACAGGTACCAAGAATGTGCCTGATCCTTCGCATGTCCTCATTTCTGAATTCTGCACAATAAGGGATATATACATGGATTAGGGCAGAACAACCATTTGTCTTAATGGTTTCCGCCCATGATCTTACCGTATTTTCAAACTCTGTATTGAATACTGTCTGGAGAAGCTTCAAAGTGTTGCCTCCTGCATTTATACGTCTTTCGCGGTGTGTGTTTAACAATACTATTTTACACCATAAATAGTTAATGTAAAATGGCGAAAGAAGTATCTGACTGGCAGCCAAAGAAGGGGAGGGGCCTTGGGATTACATCCCAGAGCTCTTTTGTTGTATTATAAAAGAAAAGTACTGTCCAGACGGTCTGCATCCAAACGATGCAGGACCTGAGAGGATCTATTAAAAAAGGAATGACAGAAAAAGAGTTTTTTGACAGATTTGAAAGAAAGCTTAATACTCAACAGATAGAAGCAGTAAAGGCAACAGAGGGGCCTGTACTGCTTCTTGCCGTACCCGGAAGTGGAAAGACTACAGTCCTTGTAAACCGTCTTGGATATATGATCTATGTTAAGGGAATAGATCCTTCAAATATCCTTACGCTTACCTACACAGTAGCAGCAACCCGGGACATGTCGGAGCGCTTTAAGGCAATCTTTGGGGAGGATATATCAGATCGTCTTGAGTTTAGGACCATCAACGGGATATGTGCAAAGATCATTGCCCACTACGGGAGGCTTATCGGAAAGACTTCCTTTGAACTTATCACTGATGAGAAAGTATCAGGCAAGATCCTTACAGAGGTTTATGTAAGGGTAATGAATGACTATCCTACAGAAAGTGATATTAAAACCGTTAGGACACTTATCACATACTGTAAGAACATGATGCTTGAAGAAAAAGACATAAAGGCCCTTGGAGAAGATGAAGGGATAAAGCTCTTAGAGATATACGAAGGGTACAACAAGACCTTAAAAGAAAAGAGCCTGATGGACTATGACGACCAGATGATCTATGCCTACAGGATGCTTAAGGGATCCGGGAATCTTCTTGAATTTTATAAGGATAAGTACCGTTATATCTGTGTTGATGAAGCTCAGGATACATCCAAAATACAGCATATGATAATAGCTCTTTTATCCGGAGAAAGCGGGAATCTGTTCATGGTCGGCGACGAGGACCAGAGTATCTACGGCTTCAGAGCTGCCTACCCCGAGGCTCTTCTTAACTTTGAAAAGCAGCATCCCGGGGCCAAAGTCCTTATCATGGACAAAAACTACAGGTCAAACGCAAAGATTGTTGAGTTGGCTGACAGATTTATTCAAAAGAACTTTAGCCGCCACGAGAAGCATATGTGTGCCACAAGAGAGGCAGACAGTGACATAAGCTATATCACGCTGGGTTCAAGAAGCGCTCAGTACAAGTATCTGCTTGAGATGGCAAAGGATGTAGGGGCCCAGACTGCAGTTCTTTACAGGGACAATGAGAGCATCCTTCCGCTGGTGGACCTTCTTATCAGAGAAAACGTCCCATACAGGATAAAGAGCGCTGACATGGCCTTCTTTACCCACAGGGTTGTGATAGACGTCATAAATATCCTGAAGTTTTGCCAAAATCCGTCAGACCCAGAGCTTTTTATGAAGGTCTACTTCAAGTTCCAGACATTCCTTAGAAAGTCTGATGCTGAAGATATGTGCCGGATAGCAGATGAGCGGCACACGGGGATCCTTGATGCTGCTGAGTACATCGACATAAACCCAAGGGTACTTGGAAATGTCAGATCACTTCGTACGCACTTTAGGAACATGGCATCTGAAAGTACCTACAAGGCAATAAACCGCATTGATAAGTTCATGGGTTATGGGGAATATCTTAGCGATAACAACCTGGATGACAACAAGCTCTTTATCTTAAAGGAGCTTTCAAAGAACGAACCTACACTGGAAGGGTTTATAATAAGATTGGAGGAACTTAGACAGATCCTTACGGATAGTGAGACAAATTATAAAAGTAAGCTCATCTTATCAACTGTCCACTCCAGTAAGGGCCTTGAATATGATACTGTTTATCTCATGGATGTTATAAACGGAGTTTTCCCAAGTAAGGTCATAAGCTTTAAGAGTGCGTCTCCCAAGGAGAAAAAAGACTACGAGGAAGAGCGACGGATCTTTTACGTTGGTCTTACCAGAGCTAAGGATAAGCTATGTATCTTAAAGTATGAGGATGCACCTTCTGTATTTGTTTCTGAGATAAACCCTTCTGAGAAAACAAGGAAAAAAGAGACAAAGAAGAAAACTAAGGAAAATCTTCTGATAAAGCCAACAGTTCTTTTAAAGAAAAAGAAGGCTGTCACAAGTAGTGAAAATGTCCCCGAAAATCTTGTGATTGGAGACAGGGTAAGCCAGGTAAAGTACGGGGAGGGAACGATCACTGATGTTTCTTGGGATGATGATGAGATTCCGACTAAGTTTACTGTAGAATTTGACTCCGGGAACGAAAGGATCTTCATGTTTCCGTTTGCTTTTACTACGGGGATGAAGATAATAAATTAAACATCAAGATATTAGGGAGAGAGAAAATGAGAAGATTAAAGACAATGGCACTTTTAGGAGCATTTACGATAATGGCTTGTGGGTGTGGCAGCAAAGTAGAAGATGCACCGGCTGCCGGGGTGTCTATGGAAGAAGTGACACAAGATGTAAGCAGCCAGAATGAGCTAAAAACTCCTGCTGTAAATAATGGCATTATGGAACCGGGCGAAGAGTCGTTATCAGGTTCTGCTACACAGGAAGAAGCTGATAAGCTTTTTGCCAAGGCCATAAATGGTGAGATCATTGTTAATGCAAGTTATGAAGGGGAGGACTGTTCCTTTTTTATTACAGATCTGCCAAGTGACCCGGAGGAATGGGACAGTTATTCAGTAGGAGAGCGGGTAGACCTTGATAATGACGGCGTTACGGAGCTTATCATAAATGGTCCGTATGGAGGGAAATACCTTGATGCAAGAGATGGTGGAGTATATCAGCTTGCAGAAGGGGAAGGAACCGCAGGCCAGCTGTGTTATGCAGAATATGATGGTAATACCTATATCTGCCATGTAGATAATTCCCATGGCGGAAGAGAGACCTTTATGATGGACCAATATAATGGTAATGGAGATATTGTTGAGGCGACATCGCTTACAGCTGAGTATTGGGACTACGTAGAGTTTACTGCAGAAGCTGCTGTGTGCCATTTTGGGGGCGAAGAAATACCTGTAGAGAGATATTTGGAACTAAGAAAAGAGATTTTCAAGTACTAATTATGATCTGCATTGGCATATCCTCCTGCTGCTTGGATTACTAAAGGACTTTTACAGCTTCCTTTGTAAGTTCCTGTCTCAGGGCATCCTCCAGCATGGACGAGAAGGATATGGAAGAGATTATGCTGCTCCCATTATATCTCCGGTTCATGTCTCTTCCTGACGGAGTGATGCTATTTACCATATTGCGCATGTCTTTTTTTTCAGATACCAGATCAATGCTCATAGGCTACCTCCTTGTATAACCAAACACTAACCACAACATCTTGTATCTTCAACATTATTCTACACAATATATTCTAAAATGAGCATAAACAATTCTTAAATTTTTGTGGCATGCAAAAGGGTATTACCGCTTTTTGTGGGGATGCTCCTTGCTGCCATTGTCATTGTGTCATCAACAAAAATAACTAAAGCTTTTCTTCCATATCCAATTGTAATCCCAATTAAAAGCACCTGGACAAGAAGTTTACACTAACAGAACTGACATGCGGTTCAGGCCTTGATCCTTCCTGTCCGGTTCATCTTCGCAATGGAAGACAGCGTCGGAATGTGCATGGGACATACGTCCATGCAGGAAAGGGCTTTTGAGCAGCTGCTTGCAAAATGCTCGGCGTAAGAGCTGCGGATATCCAGGGCCTTTTCTCTGTTCCGAGCTTTTACCAGATAGCAGTCATTGGCATAAACAGCGCCGTAAAAGGATTTCCCATCTGTATAGTTTGGACAGACCTCCAGGCAGAGACCGCACTTTAAGCAGTTCGCCACAGCGTACTGGTGCTCGTGGTCCTCTTTTTCTTTGGGATTGTATTCACCGATATACACGTTGGTGCTCTTTAGTGTTTCGTGGATCACTCTTCTGTCCACTATCAGGTCGTGGACCACCGGGAACTTCCTTAAGGGTTGGAGTACTACTTCATCCCATTTGAGATTTTTGAGGAATGTCTCGCAGGCAAGTGCAGGAGTCTCATTTATTACCATGGCGCAGGCGCCACAAATCCCCTGCAGACAGGAGTTCTCCCAGCCAATGCGATCTGTTTTTTCCCCAAGGTCATTTATAATGTCATCGCCGAAATTGAGCTTGTCCAGCATTCCGGCAACAGATATTTCCATGGTCCCGTCATAGTTAAATGACTCCCAATAGGGCTCAGAATCCGGGGCTTTCTGGCGCAAAATTCTAATCTTCATAGGCACTCTCCCTGTCAAAGGTTACCTGCATGTTTCCTTCATTATAAGAAATGATTGTAGCAGCTCTGTACTCATCACGGGTCGTAGGATAGTCGCTTCGGTAGTGGGCGCCGCGACTTTCCCGGCGCGCATCTGCACAGGTAAGGGCTGCCAGGGCAAGGGTCAGTATCCCGCATAGGCTGTAATTGGTGTATGCAGAAACACTGGCATCATAATGTATACGGTCAACAACTGACAGATAGTAGCGCACGTCATCCATTCCCCTGGAAAGAGAATCCGCGCAGCGGACAATGCTCATATGCTCCCGCATGGTATCCGCAAGCATGTCACGGATGTGCATTGCAGCAAATGGGCTATCGACTCCAAGCATCTTTTTAAAGCTCTCCTGCTCTGCCAGAATATAGGCCTCAAAACCCGCGCGCTCACGTCCGGTAATTTTCCCGGAAATACTCTCTGCTGCAACCTTTCCGCTGTACATGGCCGACAGCAGCGAATTACCACCAAGTCTGTTGGCGCCGTGATAAATGGACGCACATTCTCCCACAGCATACAGCCCCTGGATATTCGTCTCATGATCCCTGTGCACAGCCAGACCGCCCATGAAATAATGAACAGAAGGTGCTACAGGAATCGGCTCTTTTGAAATATCGATTCCCCTGTACCTGGCACAGATGTCACGGACCTCGGGAAGCCTTGAATCGATCAGCTTTTTATCCATAAATGAGATATCCAGGAACACATCCCTGCCGGTAGCAACGATCTCCCTGGAGATGATGTCACGGGTCATGAGATTCCCCCCGGGTCCGTACTTATCCTCCATGAAAAAGACCTTTCGTTCGCCGTCCATGTAAAAGAGCCTTCCGCCCTCGCCGCGGACCGCCTCTGAGATCAGCATTCTCTTTTGGGGAGTCTCCAGCGTAGTTGGATGGAACTGAATAAATTCGAGATTCTTCAGGACTGCTCCCTGCATGAAAAGCCGTCCTGCAGCATAGCCATCGCACCTGCTTGACCCGGTAGTCTTGCCAAAAAGAATGTTCTGCCCGCCGGTGGCAATCACAAGGGCGTCTGCATATACAGGCACCAGTCCTTTTGCGTCTTCATCATAAAGAAGGGCACCGTAGCAGCGGCCGTCACTTATCAGAGCCGAGTAGAAGTGATGCCTCATGATCCGGGTTATAAGCCCTGCAGCTTCGAACCTGCGTACCTCCATGATCAGGGCAGAGACGATGTGCTTGCCTGTAGAAGAGCCGCTGTAGTGGGTTCTCTTGCAGGTCTGCCCGCCAAAAGCCCTAAGCAGCGGGAAGTCTTTCTCATCCACAGAGAACACCGTTCCAATCCGCTCCAGATAATGAATGATCTCTTTTGCATCCGTGCAAAGCCCTCTGACAGCATTGCTGCCTGCCAGGTAAGCTCCGCCCTTAAGGGTGTCCTCAATATGGCACTGCACGCTGTCACCATCCTCATGCCTTTCGGTAACTGCATTTATCCCGCCTGCAGCCATTACAGACTGGGACTGCTCCGAGGGACCCGGTGCAATCAGTTTGACCTTCATGCTAAGTTCTGCGCAGCGGATGGCACACATCATTCCCGATATACCGTTTCCAATTATCAGTATTTCTTTCATGCATGAACCTCAGAGATGAACAAACATGGCAAACTGCCCTTTTACTACCGCAAAGGCCGTCACCAACAGCAATACTGTCATTATGCACCAGATTATCCTGTCCGTCATTCTGACTTTCTTTTCATCAGTAAGAAGTCCCAGTGTGATACATGCTTTGGAGAAAGAGATGGACGTATGCACCGTGATAACCACATAAAAAAGAAGTTGCAGTACCAGCAACATGGCAAAGCCGATCCAGATGCCGCTTTCTGAGCAGCTTCTCATGGCTTCAAAGGTCTTTAGATGAACAATAAGAAGAGGAAAAATCAGAGCCGCCGAAATGCGCTGGATTATTGTCTTTTTGTTCTTTTGTGGATACAGGTCAAGCCTTGTACCATCACCCAGCAGAAAGACCGAGCACATTCCACAGATTGCATGGGCGCACACCAACACCATAAGCGGCACGGAAGTGGCAAGCTTTAACGCCGGATTGTAATAGAAGGTGAAATAGGAAAAGCAGTTGTATACCATATGCAACACAACAGCGATTGACGATAATAACCCCAGAACTGCATTAGTTTTTTTCAATATCATTTTTGGGCCCCCATCATGTATATACATTATATAGTATATCCACCAGCCTATCAAACAAGTCACAAGCTCTGATATTTTATTAAAAGAGCTGCTGGCTGCATTCAAAAAATCATGATCAAAATAGATCTATCTGTGATAATATAAATATAACAGATTGCAAAACAAAAAAGGAGATGTGGTATGTTACATATCATTGTGCTAGCAAAAGGGTATTTTCCGGAAAAGCTTCAAAAAAACGCAGGATCTTCTGACAAAGTCATAGTCATTGCATCAAAAGACGGGGTAATCCCTGTGTCAGCTTATCAGAATGCTGCATTTAAGAACATGGAAGTAAGGCTTCTTCCTGATGTCAAAGACATAAACAGCCAGGAAGGCAAGAGCATCCTTCGCCTTTCACAGGCATACATGATAGGGCAGCTTACCGGAAATGCGGAAAAGTACTGTATCTATACAGATGATCCTCTTCTTTTAAAGGCTTTTCCATCTGCGGGGGGAACAGTAAAGAAAAAAGCTCCTTCCAAAAAAGAGAAGCCAAAGGAAGAAAAAAGCACTCCAAAAGAAGGTAAGAGTGGAAGGCCAGCTGTAGAAAAAGGAACTGCAAAGAAAGTAAAGGCTGAGGTAGTGACAAAGCCGAAAAAAACGGCAAAGCTTCCTACTCTTGCCAAAGTAAAAATGGCTCTTGGGGCTGCAAACAGTCAGTATGGGGGACTGGTCCTTTCTACTTTGAAAGCTTCAAACCAGATCACATTTGAGATGAACCTAAGGATGAAGCTTGCAGAAGCAGGGCTTGAGTCATCAGCCTGCAAAGAGATCGCAGGGACGATGAATGAGACATTCGGAAAGCTCCTACCTGCATCTTAATCTAATTCGTAATAGCCACACTGTTAATGTAGCAGTGTGGCTTTTTATTGTAGTTTTAGGAAAGCGCTTTCCTATATTTTCGTTGACCTAAAAATGTGGCAGTGAAATAATAACGATACCGGGGTACCCAATAGCAAAAAAACAATAAGATCCTTTAGGGAGGAAATAATAATGAAGAAGAAACTTGTATCGTTTATGCTTGCTGCATCAATGATTGCCGGACTTTGTGCGTGTGGAAACACATCAACAACGACAGAAACAGCACCAGCTGATAATAATGATCAGAATACAGAAACTAAGACTGAAGCTGAAAATGAAACTACAAGCGAAGCTGCTCCGGAAAGTAAGGGAGCTGTTACATTAAAGGTCTGGGGTTCACAGACAGACCAGGACCTGCTTAAAGAACTCTGTGAGGAGTTTGCATCAGAGCATCCGGAAAATGACTGGACTTTTGATTATGGAGTTGTTGGAGAGGCTGATGCTCAGGCAAGATATCTTGAAGATCCTGCAGCTGCAGCAGATGTCTTTTCATATCCGGACGACCAGATAATAACACTGGTTCAGGCGGATGCACTGTACGAAGTTACAAGAAATGTGGATGAGATAAAGAGTGCTAATGCACCCGGAACTATAGATGCAGCCAGCTATAACGGCGTTTTGTATGGATATCCGATGACTGCTGATAACGGCTATTACCTCTATTATGACAAGTCAGTCCTTACTGAAGAAGATGTAAAGACACTTGATGGAATCCTTGCTGCGGCTAACAAGGCCGGAAAGCAGGTACATATGGATGTTTCAAATGGATGGTATCTTGCATCTTTCTTCCTTGGAAACGGCTGCAAGCTTACACTTGACGAGAATGGAAAACAGATCTGTGACTTCAATAACGAAAAAGGCCTTGAAGCAGCTGAGGCTGTAAGAGCATTCTGTAATGACCCTGCATTTGTGACAGGCGATGACAGTGTTCTTCAGGGAGGCATAGGCGACAATATCTGCTGTGGCGT
>DFGW01000066.1 GCA_002372465.1 Butyrivibrio sp. UBA3740 | reverse complement strand
GCAGCAAGAAAGCGCAAATATAACTAAATCAAAGAGAAAGTCCCCGGTGTTTTCATCGGGGATTTTTTTGTATGATATAGGTTATCAAAGTCATGTAACTCTGTACTTGTACTAAGAGTTGCATGACCTTGATAACCGAACAAACATGAGGAAAGAAGGTCTGCGAAGAATGAACAGGCCGATTTCCGAATGGTTGTAGGATTGCGAGAACGAAGTGGAGCAATCCGTATATCATACACTAATTAAATGTGTTAAAATGTTTCTTGTTACGTTCAAGTATTAGAAGGATTATTTTATGTGGATAGCGATCGTCACTGCTATAGCTCTTTTGCTGGTGGGGGCCTGTGCCCTGGTTATCTATCATGATACCCACAACTTCGTTGTAAGAGAGTATGAGTTTACATCTGGAAAGCTCAAAAGGGATATCACCTTTGTGCTTTTGACTGACCTGCACGGCTACGTGTTTGGCAATAACAATGACAAACTGATCGAGAAGATATATGACATAAACCCGGACTATATCTTAAGCTGCGGGGATATGTTTACAGCAAGGTATATAGACGGCAAGGTACATACTGAGGCCGGTTTGCATGTGCTTAAGTCTCTTGCCGGGAAGTTTCCTGTTTATCTCTCCAACGGCAATCATGAGGAGAAGATCAAATCATATACGAAGGAATTTGGTAATCTTTTTGACAGATATAAATCTGACCTTGTAAGGGCAGGAGTTCATTATCTGGAAAATGAATCCGAGGAAATTCCGAAGGATAATATAAGGATATCCGGGCTTGAGCTTCCTTTGAGTTTTTTCCAGAAGATAGTTAAAAAGAAAATGGTTCCGGAGGATATTACCGGCAGGATTGGCGAAAAAAAGGCTGTTCATTCCGACAAGTTCCAGATCCTTATCGCCCATAATCCTCAGTATTTTGAGGAATATGCCAGGTGGGGCGCGGACCTTACCGTTTCGGGTCATGTTCATGGAGGAATCATAAGGCTTCCGATTCTGGGCGGAGTTATATCTCCGGCGATAGCTCTTTTCCCTAAGTACGATGGCGGGAAATATACTATTGATGACAGTACCATGGTGCTGTCCAGAGGGCTTGGAACCCATACCATAAATGTAAGGATGTTCAACCCCGGCGAGGTTTCGGTCATAAAAGTGAGGGGGACTAAAGATGTCACTAGAAGTTAAGCTCCAGGTGTTCGAGGGACCACTGGATCTTTTAATGCATCTGATAGATAAGAATCAGATCGATATATATGATATTCCTATTGTTACCATCACGGAGCAGTACATGGAATATATCAGTGCCATGCAGAAGGAAGACATGGATGTTACCAGTGAATTCCTGGTTATGGCAGCTACCCTTATCGATATCAAATGCAAGATGCTTCTTCCCAAGGAAGTCAATGAGGACGGTGAGGAAGAGGATCCGAGAGCGGAACTTGTTGAAAAGCTTTTGGAATACAAGATGTACAAATATATGGCTTATGAGCTGAAGGACAGGCAGATGGATGCTGATCTTCAGTGGTTTAGGCAAAAGAGCCTTCCCCAGGAGGTCAGGGATTATGAGATGCCTATTGATTTCTCTGACCTGATTGGGGGAACAACGCTGGGTAAGCTAAACGAGATTTTCCAGGATCTTTTGAAGAGACAGGAAGACAAGGTAGATCCTATCCGAAGCAAGTTCGGCAATATTGAAAAGGAAGAAGTGGACATGGACTATAAGACCAGCTTTATCAAGGCTTATATCCGTGAACACAAAAGGTTCAGCTTCAGGCAGCTTCTGGAGAAGCAGCACTCCAAGACGGAGATCATTGTTACCTTCCTGGTTATCCTGGAGGAGATGAAGCTGGGAGAGATTGAAATCGAGCAGGACGATACGTTCGCAGATATTATAATTACGTCGAGAAAGGCAAACTGAAATGACTAGAGAAGAAGGAGCAGCAATTGTAGAGGCCATCCTTTTTACAATGGGCGATTCCGTTGATCTTAGTGCTCTTGCAAAGGCAATGGACACTGAGGTCAAGCAGGTAAAAGACTTCGTTGCATATCTTAAAGAGAAATATGAGAAGCAGGACAGTGGAATCGGGATAATCGAGCTGGATAAGGCTGTTCAGCTCTGCACCAAGAAAGAGATGTATGAGTATCTTGTAAAGATCGCCAAGGCCCCAAAGAAGGCGGTTCTTACAGACTCTCTTTTGGAGACCCTTTCCATAATTGCTTACAAGCAGCCCATAACAAGGCTTGAAGTTGAAAAGATAAGAGGAGTAAATTCCGATCATGCGGTCAACAGACTGGTGGAGTTCGGACTGGTCCAGGAGCTGGGAAGACTGGATGCTCCGGGAAGACCTCTTTTGTTCGGGACCACAGAGGAATTCCTGCGCAGCTTTGGCGTTCGCAGCCTTGAGGAGCTTCCTTCCATTGGAACTGTCCAGGTGGAGGAATTCAAGGCACAGGCAGAGCAGGAAATTCAATTAAAACTGGATATTTAAAAAAGTGTGGAGAGTGCGTTATTTTTTTGGCATTCTCCCTTTTTTTTGCCGTCTTTTATGGTATACTATATTCTGACTAAAGTTGCGGATATAGGCATATAAATAAATTCACGGAGGTAAAGAAATGAGTAGTTCTTCACAAGCGAGTCAAAGAAT
>DFGW01000194.1:271-19200 GCA_002372465.1 Butyrivibrio sp. UBA3740 | reverse complement strand
CTGCTGGCTTGTGCTGTCCTGAATATTGACATCGTTTCTCAGCTGGCTGTTCTTAAAGCCGATGAACTGAAGAGGAATGATGTCTGTGCCCTGGTGAAGGAGCTGGTAGAAGGAGTGCTGTCCGTTTGTACCGGGCTCACCAAAGATGATAGGTCCTGTCACATAGCTTATAGGCTCGCCGAAACGGTTAACGCTCTTTCCGTTGGACTCCATATCCAGCTGCTGAAGGTGAGCAGGGAAGCGGCTAAGAGCCTGTGAATATGGAAGAACGGCTGTGCTGTCATAGCCAAGTACGTTTCTCTCGTAAACACCGATAAGTGCATCAAGCATTGCAGGGTTCTTGAGTACATCCTTTTCTGTTGCAAGCTTATCCTCTGCAGCAGCGCCATCGAGGAACTTTGCAAATACTTCAGGTCCGAAAGCAAGTGAAAGAACTGCTCCGCCTACACCTGATGTTGATGAATAGCGACCACCGATGAAGTCATCCATGAAGAAAGCCTTGAGGTAATTGTCGCTCTTTGCAAGAGGCGATGTCTCTGAAGTAACAGCGATCATGTGCTTTGAAGAATCAAGACCTGCCTTCTTAAGAGCATCGATTACGAAGGACTCATTTGTAAGAGTCTCAAGTGTTGTACCGGACTTTGAAACCAGGATGAAGATTGAGTGCTCAACATCAATGGAGTTAAGGACTGCTGAAGCGTCATCAGGATCTACGTTGCTGATGAACTTTGCCTCCATATTGAAGTTACCAGTTCTGCGAGCCCAGTTCTCAAGAGCAAGATACATAGCTCTTGGACCGAGGTCAGAACCGCCGATACCTATCTGAACAACAGTTGTGAATTTCTCGCCCTTTGCGTTTGTGATCTCACCGGAGTGAACCTTATTTGCAAACTCTGCGATCTTCTTCTGTTCATTTAAATAGAACTCTCTCTTGTCTACGCCGTCAGCCTCAACCTTGCCACCAAGCTGGCCTCTTGTGAGCTGGTGCAGAACCTTACGCTTCTCTCCTGTATTGATAACCTCTCCGTTGTAGAGAGCTTCAAACTTCTCAGAAAGCTGAGCCTCATCTGCCAGAGCTACAAGAGCCTTAAGGACATTGTCATCTACCTCTTTGGCAGCATAATTATATGTAAGACCTGCAGCCATAGGTACTGAATACTCCTTAACACGCTTAGCACCATTCTCACCGGACATAACGTCCACAAGGTTTACCTTTGAAACCTTGGAAAGATCGTTAAAAGAATCAAGAGTATCGAGATTGTTCCAATTGATCATTACTAAAACCTCCGTTTTATCTTTAGGAAAACGTTTTTTAAATCCGCATTAAAGTGTAGCAGAGATACTAGCGCATATCAAGCAAAAGTACTATAAAAAATGTCTTAAGTTTACTAAAATATGATATACTTAGATAAGGCACAGGGGGACACAATGCGATTTCGTACTAAACTCTTAATTACGTCATTGGCGATCGTGGTCATTCCTCTTATCCTTGCTTTTGGTACATACCTGGCTTTGGGCCGCTATCTGGTCTATAAACAGCAGGTTCAGCAGTACACCTCTGTTGTGGATTACGGAATGGTGGCAGACCCGGGAGGCACTTTTGCCGAAATGACCGATGAGCTGGTAAAAGAAATCGCCATCAATATGATCTATAATCCCTTTATTCTTGAGGATCAGGAGTTTTTAAAGGAACTCGATTCTAAGATTGCGTCACGTTACTCTTTCATCATAGTAAAAAAGGGAAATGATATTTATTATGTTGCTGACAGAGACAGGGCGAAGACCGTGATAAATGAACTTCCCGGCTATGGCAACAATATTGAAGGCATCTACTACACCACATCCAAGCACCTTGTAAGGCAGATAGATTTTTTATTCTCTGACGGATACAGAGGATCCCTTTATTTCATATCAGGTATTAGAACTGCATTCTCCACATCCCTAATTCTTTATATGAGCATAGCGGTTTTCCTGATACTTCTTTTAACAAGTCTGCTTTTGACCTGGTGGATCGGCAGAAGCTTTTTTAAACCCATAGATGAATTAAACATAGCAATGCAGCATATTCAGGATGGTAACTTTGATTACATCCTGCCGACGGATATAAAGGAAAAAGGCGAGATTGGAGCCATGTATCGCAATTACGAGGACATGAGACTAAGGCTCAAGGAATCCGCCGAGGAGAAGATCGAGAGAGAGAAGCAGAATAAAGAGCTTATTAGCAATATCTCCCACGATCTGAAAACGCCTATCACTGCAATTAAGGGCTATTCCCAGGGGCTTCTTGAAGGAGTCGCCGACAGCCCTGAGAAGCAGAAGAAATACATTAAGATCATTAATAGCAAGGCCAACGACATGAACAACCTTATTAATGAGCTTACCTTGTATTCAAGTATTGATAACAACAGGATCCCTTATAATTTTGCCAAGCTCAATGTGGCAGAGTATTTTGGAGACTGTATTGATGAGATTGGGGCAGACCTTGAGAGCAAGAACATCAAGCTCAACTACTCCAACCTTACAGCACCGGATACCATGATCGTTGCCGATCCCGAACAGATCAAGAGAGTTGTCAACAACGTGATCAGCAACAGCGTCAAGTATCTTGGAAGAGATGATGGAACCGGACAGATAGACATAAGGCTCCTTGATGAGATAGATTCTGTCAGGGTAGAGATTGAGGATAACGGAAAGGGCATTGCCCAGAAGGATATTCCCAATATCTTTGACAGGTTCTACAGGACGGATTCCTCCAGAAACTCCAAGCAGGGCGGAAGCGGAATCGGACTTTCCATTGTCAAGAAGATCATTGAAGACCATGGCGGCTATATATGGGCTACAAGCCATGAGGGGGAAGGAACCTGTATGCATTTCGTACTGAGGAAGTATGTAGAATACGCAGACGGATCCGACACAGTAACAGTAGAACATGCAAGCGAATCAACATAAAAAGAGAAAGGCAGAGGGCGTATGAGTAGAATACTTATTGTTGAGGATGAAGAGGCGATTGCTGATCTTGAGAAGGACTATCTTGAGCTTAGTGACTTTGAAGTAGCAATCGAGAATACCGGGGATGCAGGACTTGCCACAGCACTTGCAGAAGATTTCGATCTGATCATTCTTGATCTTATGCTTCCGGGAATGGATGGTTTTGAGGTCTGCAAACACATCAGGGAAAAGAAAGATGTGCCAATCCTTATGGTATCTGCCAAGAAGGACGACATTGACAAGATAAGAGGACTGGGACTTGGAGCCGATGATTACATCACAAAGCCCTTCAGCCCTTCAGAGCTTGTTGCCCGCGTAAAGGCACATATGGCAAGATACTCAAGGCTTGTGGGATCAGGACATGAGAACAATGACTTCGTTGAGATCCGTGGCCTCAAGATTGACAAGACTGCAAGACGTGTATATGTGGATGATCAGGAAAAGAGCTTTACCACCAAGGAATTTGATCTGCTCACTTTCCTGGCTGAGAACCCTAACCACGTATTTACAAAGGAAGAGCTCTTCCGTAAGATCTGGAACATGGATTCCATCGGTGATATTGCAACAGTTACTGTTCATATCAAGAAGATCCGTGAGAAGATCGAATATGACACCTCAAATCCTCAGTACATTGAGACCATTTGGGGCGTAGGTTACAGATTTAAGGTTTGATCATGACTGATGCACTTAGAATTATTTATGAGGACCGGGACATTTTAGTTTGTCATAAGAAGGCGGGTATGGCCACAGAAGGCGCCGGTGCCGGAAGGATGGACCTGGTCAGTGCTGCAAGGAACTACCTTGCGCGCAAACAAAGAAGTGATACCAAGGGGCGGCAAAGAAATTTGCCGCCCTATGTTGCTACTGTGAACAGACTGGATGCCCCGGTTGAAGGGGTACTGGTCCTTGCCCGTAATAAAAAGGCTGCTTCTGATATCGCGGCCCAGATAAAGGACAAAAAGACACAGAAATACTATTACGCCCTGTGCTACGGACATCCGGATAATGAACGGGGATATCTTAGCGATAATCTTATAAGGCGTGAAGATACGGGGCTGGCAGCAGCTATAACTGATGAAGAGGCTGCCACATACAAGGATGGCGCGCTAACCCTGTCAAGCGGAGAGAAGGTTCGTCTGATCGGCGGAGAAATCAAGAAGGCAGAGCTTGAATATGAGGTCATTGGAAGGACTGCGGAGACGTCTCTTTTGCGAATACATCTCCTGACAGGAAGGTTTCATCAGATAAGAGCCCAGCTTTCCTCAAGGAATCTTCCCATAGTCGGAGACGACAGGTACGCCGGTAGCGAGTGCAGGGAGTATTCCAAAGAACATGGTGTCAGGGCAGTATGCCTTGTGTCCTACTGTTTTTCCTTCAAACATCCAACTAGCGGGAAAAAAGAGACGTTTGAGATCGTTCCGGACAACACTGAGATAAAAAAGCTCCTGAGTGGAGCTGGGGCTTAAGAGGATATATACGTGCTAAAATACCTGACCTGGGGTTACCTTATCATAATATGCGCCTTCCTTCCTGTTTACATGAAAGACGGGTATTTCATGCTGGGAGAAGCAAAGGGTCTGGCCTTCATGATCATGGGAGGCGCTTTTTCCCTTTTGCTTTTGCTTGTCTGTAACAGGAAAATCCCATCAAGGCTTAAGGCAGCAAATATAGTGGATTATGCTGTTTTAGCTTTTTTATTTTCTAATATTATCACCTTCATTTTTGCCGCGGATAAGAAGCTCAGTTTTCTTGGGCTTGAGGGATGGAGGTGCGGATTTCTTTCAATTCTTCTTATGATAATAAGCTTTTACGGCTTCAAGAATACAAAGCTTAGTAAATATGTCCTGGCAGCAGGACTTGTGGCGCCACTTTTCGAGTTTGTTTTAGGTAGCCTTAACAGATTTGGCATATACCCCATTTCAATCTATGGTCAGAACAACAGCTTTCTGGCTAATCTTGGCAACATCAACTGGTATGTTGGCTTTCTTTCTGTATTTGTTCCTCTTGGGATTGGGGTGGGATACACCAGAAAGCTCTTTTCCAAGGAGTTTTTCATAGTTTCTGCCTACAACTTTGCAGGACTTGTAGCGCTTTTTTTGCAGGGCAGCGACAGCGGACTTATAGTGGTGGCGGGAACTTACCTTCTGCTCCTTTTGATAAGCCTTGAGATCAGAGAGGGATTTAAAAGATTCCTTCTTCAGCTGATGGTTCTGGGTCTTTCCATGGAAACCGTCTGTCTCCTTATGCTGCTTGCAGGGGAATTCTATACCTACGAAAACTCTTTGACTTTGTCTGCCACAAAAGGGCACGGAGGACTTATCATACTCGCTGCAGCTCTTTTCCTGTACAGGCTCTCAAGGTTCTTCGAGGAGATAAAGGGAAAATGGAGGGGAAAACTCTTCCTTGAGTGCGCACTTGGCATACTTATCATAGGGGCAATTGCTTTGGTCGTAAGGCTTATGGGTAGCTTTGATCTGGAGTTTGGAAACGGAAGGGGTGTGATTTGGAGCATATCCCTGGATATTTTCAAAAGCCTGTCACCCTGGCAGAAAATGCTGGGAGTGGGGCAGGACGGATTCTATGGCTATGCCTATTCACGTCCGGAACTTGCAGAGTCTTTGCTCAATACCTTTAACGGGGATATTCTTACCAATGCCCATTGTGAGCTTCTGACCATCATGATAGAAAGAGGTCTTCTTGGGCTGTTTTCCTATCTTCTTCTGATAGGTGCTTCTTTATATTCTTTCTTCCAAAATAAAAGGAAGTCCGCAGCGGTAATCTGCGCACTTCCTGTATTTGCTTATTTTCTTAACGGGCTTGTTTCCTTTTCAACGCCCGTATCAACCCCGTATTTGTTCATACTTCTCGGAATCGGAGCCCATTACTGCCAGGAAAAAACTAACTGAAGGACGGGATCGGAATGGCTTCATCCAGATCATGGAAAAAGGTCCTGGTCCGCACAAGCCCTCTTAGCGCGTCTTTATATTCATATAAGAAGCGCTCGTTAATGTTCTCCTCACCGTACATCTGAACTCTTCCGGCATAGGCATTAAGGACGGAAACGTAGTGTTTGTCCATATTAAATTCGTGGAAGATCTCATCCTTCCTCTTCTTTGGATGCTTGGAGGCGAACTTTCTGATGTCCAGCTGAAGATCAACTGCCAGGGTTTTCTCCCTTTCCCTTACATTGTGTAAAAGTTCTTTATACTTCGCATCATCAATCTTTTCGAAGCGATCTACAAACTCAAGACAGCATGCATTGTCCGGCAAATGAAGGCGGACTCTGTCAGGACCGTAAACATCTTCTATTTCTGCAACTACCGCAGGATCAAGTGGCTTTCCACTGTAATCCAAAAGAATAACCTTATCCCCTTTTTTATACATTGACACCTCCCAGAAATCGTAGTTTTAAAGCGGTGTTACCTATATAGAATAGTATAGCATAATTTCGCTTATTTATTTCTTTATATAAGTTTTAAGTTGTTTTTAGGTTGGGCAATTAGAATGACATCATAAGGTAACAAAAAGCGCACACAGAAAGGTCGAAGAAAATGGCAGGTTTTAAAGATGTATTTCAAAGAATAGAAGTGAAATATCTGTTGGATGATATGCAGTACACCGGGCTTATGAAGAGGCTGGAAAAAATGGCAGCCATCGATAGCTACGGGAAAACATCCATCTTAAACATATACTTTGATACACCGGACTTTAAGCTGATCGAAAGATCGCTGGAAAAACCCATCTACAAGGAAAAGCTACGGCTAAGAAGCTACGGCACAGCCACAGATGATACCAATTCTTTTATAGAGATCAAAAAGAAATACAAGGGTGTCGTCTACAAAAGAAGGATCTCAATGCCCTATGCAAAAGCAGTGGACTACCTTATGGGGGGCAAAAGACCGGAAGAAAGATCACAGATATCTGATGAGATCGATTACTTCGTAAAGTATTACAAGGGCCTTCAGCCGGCAATGGCCATATCCTACGACCGGATAGCCATGGCGGGGATTGAGGATCCGGAGCTTAGGATCACCTTTGATACCAACATCAGATGGAGGACAGACCACTTAAGCCTTAAGGAAGGCAACAGGGGAAAAGATATACTGCTTCCGGGACAGCACCTGATGGAACTTAAGATCGCAGGCGCAATGTCACTGGAACTTGCAAGAATACTGGATGAACTGAACATCAGGAAGACATCCTTTTCCAAGTACGGAATGGGATATTTAGAAAAAAGGAGATTAGAACAATGTACACAGCAACAGATTTATTATTCGGAAGTATCATGACTAACGGCACACTCACAGGAACAGCATTTATCATCGCAACACTCTGTTCCCTGGCAATAGGTATATTCATCGGTTTCATGTACACCATCAAAAATAACTATTCAAAGAGCTATATCATTACACTGGCTCTTTTGCCGGCAATAGTTCAGGTAGTTATCATGCTGGTAAACGGTAATATTGGCGCAGGAATCGCCGTGGCAGGAGCCTTTTCACTGGTAAGATTCCGTTCAGCTCCAGGTACAGGAAAAGAGATAACCAGCATTTTCCTTGCCATGGCAGTGGGCCTTGCAACAGGAATGGGCTATGTTGGAATTGCAGCTATCTTTGCGGTTATTATCACCCTTGCAAACCTTATCCTTTCAAACTCCGGATTTGGAAGCGGAGCCAGTGAGGAAAAGACATTAAAGATCACTGTTCCTGAGAGCCTTGATTTTGAGGGCATCTTTGATGATATTTTTGAGAGATACACAACAAAGGCAGAGCTTTTAGAGGTAAAGACATCAGGAATGGGAAGTCTTTATAAATTAAGCTACAGCATCGTAATGAGAAGCAAGGCTTCAACAAAAGGAATGATCGATGAGATGAGACAGAGGAACGGAAACCTTGAGATCAGCTGTTCAAGACCTGTAGCTATGAAGAGCGAAGAACTGTAAAAAAGCTTTTATCGAATATTTGTAAATAGAAAGACCATCAGATCCGCAAAAAGTTGTCTGATGGTCCTATTTTTATTTATTGGCCTTTTGAAGGCTCTTTGGAAGGACTTTGGGAAGGGTAACCACGAATCTTATGATGCGGTCGCCATCTTTAAGAGCCTCTATATTTCCGCCGTGGGACTGGGCTATTGCTCTTGCCACGGAAAGTCCGATTCCGTAGCCACCTGTTTCACGGGCTCTTGAGGAATCTGCTCTGTAGAACCTGTCAAAGAGCCTGTCCAGATTGCCCTCCGGGATACAGTCACAGGTGTTGGATACCTCCAGCACAATGCTCTTACCCTTAGATAAGAATACATTTATGCTTCCGTTTTCTGAAGAATACTTCATGGCATTGTCTAAAAGCAGGCTGGCCAGCTGATTTATGGAATTCTGATCGCCGGTTATATGGATATCTTCTTCTATATCCATGTGGTATTTCTTGCTCTTGGATTCTGCCAGGGCTTCAAAGGAAAGAGCAGTTTCTTTTACCGTGGCACTCATATCAAAATCAGTGTAGACAACGTGCATTCTCTCCTCATCCATACGGGACAGGGTCAGAAGGTTCTTTACCAGAGAATTCATGCGCCCCACCTGATTCCTGATGCTGGTGCTCCATTCGCTCTTTCCGGACTCAAGCTCTAAAACATCAACATTGGCGGATATTACAGCCAGAGGCGTTTTAAGCTCGTGACCTGCGTCTGTGATAAAGCGCTTTTGCTTTTCCAAGGATTCAACCACAGGAGCAACTGCCTGTCCGGAGAAAAGAAATACCAGAATAAACATGGCAAGCAGTGTAAAGGCACCCACAAGAAGTGACTGACCAAGAAGCTTGTAAACGTTTATAAGAGAGCTGCTCATATCAGCAAAAACTATTATTGATGAGCCATCGGAGGTCTGGCCTTTCATATATCTGTAGGGGCGATTAAAGCCTTTTTCACGGGAGCTGTTATAGGCCTCTGTCCCGTAGGCTGTGGCTGATTCTTCGTCAATAGCCGCCACATGGCTTACATCCAGTTCCATGACGCTCCCCTCTGAGTCGAACTTCACCCAGAAATATCTGGCCTGATAGGGCATTTCCATGGAACGCATATTGTTAAGGGCGTTAAAGGAAAAGGGATCAGATGGATTTCTAAAGCTGAATTCACCTCTTTTTCCACCGGGGGGCATGTTATTAGCGTTGTCAGGTTTTCCGGGAAAGACCCCGTCATTTGAAACAAGCATCTCCAGGAGATTATCTGTGTCTCTGGTGACCTGGTGGAGATTGACAATGTTGATCACAGCTATCATGATCACAAGAATGACAAGGAGGGAGAGCATGGCTGTTATTACGAATTTCTTTCGAAGTTTGTTTACCATTTCGCACCTCGTTTATTAGGAAGTGATCTCGTTTATTGAGTATCCAACGCCTCTGGAAGCTTTGATCTCACAGGTTGCCTCCAGGGAAGACAGTTTCTTTCGAAGGTTTGAGATATATACCCAGACCACGTTTACATCTGCTTCGCCGTCTGCCCATATATGATCCATGAAGTTGTCCACAGAAATGATACGGCCGGGGGAAGTCATCAGCATCTCCATCATCTGGAATTCTCTGCTGGAGAGGTGTACCTTTTCATGGCCCGGAGTGCCAAGCTCATAGCCTGATCTGTCCAGTGTAAGGTTTCCGCAGGAAAGATTGGATGGAGCAAAATCCTCTTTTCTCCTTAGCATTGCTCTTACTCTTGCCAAAAGCTCCCCCATGTCGAAGGGCTTTGGGATATAGTCATCTGCCCCTAGGTCCAGACCCTTTATGCGATCATCGATTTCCGACTTGGCTGTAAGGAACAAAACGGGAGTGGAGATGCCTTTATCTCTGATTTTTTTTAAGACTTCCATTCCGTCCATGCCTGGCATCATGATATCCAGGATTATGCCGTCATAGTCGCCAGTCAGGGCATAGTCAAGGGCGTCAGTACCGTTATATACCGCGTCAACAGTGTAGTTGCTGTGCTTGAGGATAGCAACTAAAGCGCTGACAAGTTCTTTTTCATCATCTGCCAAAAGAAGTTTCATGGAAAATTACCCTTCCTTTCTTAAGTTCATAATAATAATTTTAGCATAGAACCGGATTCTTTACGATTGGAGTAACAATCCGTATAATTAGATAAGATGTAATTTTTCGGGAGGAATTATGAGAAAGAATCGTTTCTGTGTTGGAATAGTGGCGCTATTATCGGCTGCTTTACTGGTGGGGTGTGGCCCTTCTGAGGAAAAGCTTGCCCAGGCTGAAGAGGCCAGGAGTCTTCTTGTCCAGGCAAGGGATTTTGCAGAGGAGACTTACCTTGATATTTCAAAGACCGGTAACAGGGAAAAGCTCGATGAGCTTTCTGTGAAGGTAGCAGAAATAGAGGAAATAGATTTTAATAAGATGAACGACAAGAAGATCGACGAGCTTCTTCCTTCTATCACCGAGCTGACAGAAAGCTACCAGAGTATAGGCGGCGAGATGTCACAGATCCTTAAGGAGGAGACCGAAAACCGGACTGAGAGAGAAAAACACAAGGACATTACTGTGTATCTGATCAATAAGACCGGAGCTACGCTCACAAAGATCCTTCTTCATGATATTACCCGGAATACTTTCAGCGAGAATTACCTTGCCGATGGCGCAGTGCTTGCTGACGGATACACACTGATGGGCGTCACACTGGATGTAAATACAGACAGCAGCGAATGGGAGCTTGTATTAACCGATGATGTGGCCAATGAGTACATAATCCCCTGCGAAAGTCTTAAGGATTATAGCAAGGAGAGCATAACACTTTCTTTTTCTGAGGAGGAAGAAGTCAAGGAAGATGCAGCAACACAAGAGGGCAGCAACTAAGCCGGACAAAAAGAATACTTCCCTTTTAAAATGGGCCGTGGTCTCCATACTTCTGATACTGAGTCTTCTTTTTAACGCAGCAGCATGGATCAGCAGGCCCTTTGCCGATTTTTATACTGACAATATCTTTCTCAAAATAACTTCAGGTTATTCATACATTACCTCGCTCTTTCCCTTTTCAGTGGGAGAGATCATGCTGGTAGTACTGGTATTTCTTGTGATAGCTCTTTTCATCACACTTATCTTCAGAAAATTCTTCCTATGGAAAATACTTCCTGTCATCGTGGCGGTAGTAGTACTTGTCATGTCACTTAACTGCTTTGTGCTGTATCACTGCACTCCCATGGAGGCTGCAAAAAACACTAAAGCAAGCTATAGCCTTGAGGACCTGGCGGAGCTTCGGGACTTTCTTGTTTCTAAATGCAATGAACTCTCTCTTCAGATGCCAAGGGATGAAGAGGGAAACGTGGTCTACGAAAAAGACATGAAAGAGTCTGCCAAAAGGGCCATGCTTGGAATATCTGACAGGCAAAAGAGACTTGGCGGCTTCTACGCTACTCCCAAGGCCCTTGCCTTTTCCGGATTTATGAGCCAGCAGTACATGCAGGGGTATTACTTCCCGTTCTCAATGGAAGCCAATTACAACGACGACATGTATATCATGAACAAGCCCTTTACCATGTGCCATGAGCTGGCCCACACCCACGGCTATATCTACGAGGATGAGGCCAACTTCCTGGGGTATCTTGCATGCATTAAGTCCGGGGATATCGTGTTTGAATACAGCGGTTATCTTGGAGTTTTGAACTATGTCAACAACGACTTTTACAAGGCTGTGGAGAAGGAAGAGTACGACGCTCATGTAAAGCTCACGGAGCTGGTCAAGTATGACAACCAGTTTCTTACGAAGGAGGCTTGGAAGAAGGTGGAGGACAATGCCCTCTTTAAAACCGAGACAGTGAAAAAGGCAGCAGATGCCTTTATAGATACCAACCTTAAGGTCAACGGAGTATCTTCCGGCAAGGTTAGCTACACCCACGTGGTAGCACTCCTTTTGGATTATTATAATGAAAATCCCTTTGGATAAAAAAGACCCTGTCGCTTAATGCGAAAGGGTCTTCTTACATTCTTTGCAGTAACCGTAAATCTCCAGCTGATGTCCTGTGACTTCAAAGTCCGGAAGAGCTTTTACCAGGTCGTGGGAGATCTCGTGGAGAGGACAGGTCTTGATGGGAATCTTTGTGTGGCACATAAGGCACACGGCGTAATGCTTGTGAGTTCCCTGCTTTAGTTCATAAAGGGCGTTGTCCTCTGTGGAGAGAACGTTTTTTACTACTATACCGGCCTTTTCAAAGGCTAAGAGATTTCTGTATACCGTGGAAAAGGCATAGGTTTCTTTTGCCGAGTTGCTGCTTAGTGCAGAATAGATCTCTGCAGCTGAAAGGGGAGTCCTTGCCTCATACAAAACCCTGTAGACATCAACTCTCTGCCGGGTCTTCTTAACTCCCTGGGGCCAGTTTTTTTCTATTACTTCATCAAATGAACAGGCGTGAATCTTGTTACTCATTTCTTTTCCTCAAAAACAGATCAGATGGTTATTCCAAATAAGTCAATCATTAGGCCGGAAATTGTACCGATGGCAAACAAAAGGATTGCAGTGTTAATGTTGACCTTCCTCTCAGGATTTACGCGGAACAGTACTAAAAGTCCGATTCCTGCGCCGACCAAAAGACCTGACATCATGGTGCCAAGGGTTATCATCTGGTCGAGGTAGAGCTCAGTGATGATAACTGAAGGAGCGCAGTTTGGAATAAGTCCGATAAGGCCTGCAAGGATGTGGCTTACAATCGGGTTGGTCTTAAGAAGGGCTGAAAGTCTGTCTTCTCCGATCAGCTCGATCACTGCGTTCAGGATAAGTGTAAGTACCAAAACGAAGAGGAAGATGTGGATGGTGTGGACCAAAGCCGACTTGGCGATGCCCATAAAGCCGTGGTGATCATCATCATCGTCGTCGCAGTGGCAGTGCTCCTTTTCACAGAGCTCACTGATCCTTACAGGATCTTCATCAGCTCTGTTGTGGGCTCTGTGATGGATGTGCACAACGAAATCAATAATGAATCCCGCGATGATACCGATGACTGCCTTGATGATGAGAATTTTTATCATAGTCCCGATTGGGAAGTGTTCTGATATAAGAAGTGGTATCATTTCATCAGAAGTTGAAAGGTATATGGCTATAAGGGTTCCTAAAGTGATGACTCTTCCTGCGTAGAGGTTTGATGCTGCAGCAGAAAAACCACACTGGGGAACAATGCCGAATATACCGCCAAGAAGAGGCCCGAAGTGCTCGGTCTTCTGGACGATCGCAGCTGTGTAATCCTGTGTCTTGTTCTCAAGATATTCCATAATGAGGTAGGTTATAAAAAGAAATGGAAGGATCTTAACTGAGTCGATAACAGCGTCAAGTACGATGTCTAAGATAAGTTCCATGTGGGTCTCCTTTCATAATTGCAAATGCAAACCATTTGCATTTGGAAAAACGGCAAAAAAATAAGCATTTAAGCGGGTGATGGGAATCGAACCCACGTATCCAGCTTGGAAGGCTGGTGTTCTACCATTGAACTACACCCGCGTGGTGCTGACAAGAAAGTATTTTACTGAACTTCTTATGGAATGTCAAGAGGTTTTGTGGTAAACTTTGTGATGACTGTCGGAATGAAGCATTAGAAAGGAAGTAAAAATGTCAGAAAACCAGTTATTACAGGTAAAAGATCTATCAGTTTCAATTGATAATGAATTACCTATTCTTCATAATATCAATCTTGATATAAAGCCCGGCGAGACCCATGTTCTCATGGGACCGAACGGAGCAGGTAAGTCTACCCTTGGATTTACTTTAATGGGTAACCCTCACTACTGCGTAACAGAGGGAAAAATTCTTTTTGAGGGAGAGGACATTACAGACATCTCCACAGATAAGAGAGCCAAGGCAGGAATGTTCTTATCCTTCCAGAACCCATATGAGGTTCCCGGTATTTCTCTGGGAAGCTTTATAAGAAATGCATATCATGCACAGACAGGAGCTCCTGTTAAGCTTCTTGCTTTCCAGAAGTCCTTAAAGGCTGCCATGGAGATCCTTTCCATGGACGAGTCCTATGCAGACAGAGACCTTAACGTCGGTTTTTCCGGCGGTGAGAAGAAAAAGGCAGAGATCCTTCAGCTCCTTATGCTGAATCCCAAGTTTGCTATCCTTGATGAGACAGACTCAGGTCTTGATGTAGATGCTGTTCGTACAGTATCCAAGGGCATTCAGGAGTACCAGAAGAAAAAGGACGGAGCCCTTCTTATTATTACACACAGCACCAAGATCTTAGAGTCTCTTCACGTTGACTATACTCACGTCCTTGTAAAGGGAAAGATTGTGCACACAGGTGACGGAACCCTTGTTGATGAGATCAACGCAAATGGTTTCGAGAAGTTTATTAAAGAGGATTAATAATGTCAGATAACAAGCAGGCTGTAGCGGATATAGATCGCAGCTTATATGATTTTAAGGATGTAGAAAGCGAGAAGGACTTCTACCGTATGGCGGAGGGTCTCACTAAAGAGACTGTTCTTAAGGTCTCCGAGGAGAAGAATGACCCCGAATGGATGAGGGACTTCAGATTAGAGTGCCTTGATCTCTACAATAAGATAAAAGTTCCGGACTGGGGCCCAAGTATTGAAGGCCTTGATATGGACAAGATCTCTTCCTATGTAAGACATAAGTCTGATATGAAGGGAAAATGGGAGGACGTTCCGGAGGACATCAAGAACACCTTCGAAAGACTTGGAATCCCACAGGCGGAGAGAGAATCTCTGGCGGGAGTAGGTGCGCAGTATGATTCAGAACTGGTTTATCACAATGTTAAGGATGAGGTAGCAGCACAGGGCGTTGTTTACACAGACCTTGAGAGTGCTTTAAGGAGTGAGTATGCAGACATGATAAAGTCTCACTTCATGAAGCTTGTACCTCCCACAGACCACAAGTTTGCAGCTCTTCACGGCGCTGTATGGTCAGGCGGATCCTTTGTGTATGTTCCAAAGGGAGTTAAGGTGGAGATTCCTCTCCAGTCTTACTTCAGATTAAACGCTGCCGGAGCAGGACAGTTTGAGCACACCCTTATTATAGTAGATGAAGGAGCAGATCTTCACTTCATAGAAGGATGCTCTGCACCTAAGTACAACGTTGCCAACCTTCACGCCGGCTGCGTTGAGCTTTATGTTGCAAAGAATGCCAGACTCAGATATTCAACCATTGAGAACTGGTCCAAGAATATGTATAACCTCAACACCAAGAGAGCCATTGTCGAGGAGAACGGAATCATGGAGTGGGTATCAGGATCCTTTGGTTCCCACACATCATACCTGTATCCTATGACCATCCTTAAGGGCGCAGGCTCCAAGATGGAATTTACCGGAATCACCTTTGCCGGAAAGGGTCAGAATCTTGATACCGGAGCAAAGGTAGTTCACCAGGGCGAGAGAACATCTTCTGTTATCAACACCAAGTCCATTTCCAAGGACGGTGGTATCGGTACCTACAGAAGTAGTGTAATAATCCAGAATTCAGCCAAGAAGGCCAAGGCATCAGTGTCCTGCGATTCCCTTATGCTGGACAGTATCTCAAGAGCAGATACAATCCCGGGAATGGACATCCGTACCAACGACGCAGATGTGGGACACGAAGCCAAGATCGGAAGGATCAGTGATGATGCCATTTTCTACCTCATGTCCAGGGGCATCAGTGAAGAGGATGCAAAGGCCATGATAGTCAGTGGCTTTGCAAACCCTGTATCGAAAGAACTTCCACTGGAATATGCGGTTGAGATGAACAATCTCATTAAGCTTGAGATGAGCGGAAACGGCTGATAAGAGGAAATATAGATGAGCAAAGATATTAATATGAAGGTCAATGTACTGCCGGTACTTACATATAACTTCCTACATGTTAACGACAGCACCCTTCAGGTAAGTGATTTAAATATAGAGACAGTTAATTGTCCCAAGGCAAAAGAAATACCGGCGGGAGTAACTGTTAAGGAAGGAATATCCTTTGAGGAAGCCGGAAAGCTCTTTTTGGAAAACAGGGACAGGATCCTTTGTATTAAAGAAGAAACGGTTCTTCCAAACGGAGATACTTCTGCAAGGGATGCATCCCAGGCCATAAGGACCGGAATGGGTGCAGATATAGATAACTTCATGATAAGCATGGGCGTTACAGCAGATGTTTACACAGTGGATGAGGGCGTTAAGGCAGATAAGCCGATCGTTATCCGCCATGACTTAGAAGATGGAAAGGGAAGCCTTTCATCCCAGGTCATCCATGCCAGGAAAGATTCAGAAGTTACCGTTATCATGGCATATACCTCTGACAAGGAGGCTTCAGGCTTCCAGGGCGTAAGCACCAGGCTCCTGGCTGAAGATGGCGCTAAGATCACCCTTGTTAAGACCCAGACCCTTGGAAACGGATTTATTCATTTTGATGATATAGGCGGAGCATGCTTTAAGGGTGGAAAGATTGATCTTGTAACTTTAGAGCTTGGCGGAAGCAAAGTCTGGAGCAGCGCCTATGTAACTCTTTCAGAGAAAGAGGCAGTATTTAACAGCAATATGGGCTACCTTTGCAGGGATGACCACAAGCTGGATATGAACTATGTGGCAGACCAGAGGGGCAAGAAGACAGAAAGCTCCATGCAGTTTAAGGGCGTCCTTATGGGAACAGGAGAAAAGTCCTTCAGGGGAACCATCGATTTCAAGAACGGAAGCTCAGGCTCTGTAGGCGATGAGCAGGAGGATGCGCTTCTTTTATCTGATGATGTGATCAACAAGACCATGCCTGTAATCCTGTGTCAGGAAGAGGACGTTGAGGGTAGACATGGTGCTACCATCGGACAGCTTGGAGAGGACCTTCTTTTCTACATGCAGAGTCGTGGAATTGAAGAGGACGAGGCCAAGAGGATCATGATCAAGGCAAGACTTGAGAGCGTTGCCAGGATGATACCGGATCCCGAGATCATGCAGAAGATCCAGTATTACATCCAGAATATTGTTTGATTAGTATTAGGAGAAATAATGAGTTCACTTAGTGAGTATCGCAAGGACTTCGAAATATTTGATTCCGGCGAGTATGTATATTTTGATAACGCAGCTACGTCCCAGAGACCAAAGCAGGTTTTGGATGCAGTATCTGACTTTTACAGGACTGTTAATGCCAATCCTTTGAGAGGTCTTTACGACTGGAGCATGGAGGCAACAGAAAGGTATGAGGGCGCCAGAAAGACCGTTGCGGACTTTATCGGCGGCGTATCAACCGAGGAGATAATCTTTACCAGAAATACCACTGAGTCCATTAACCTGGTGGCATACAGCTATGGAATGGCAAATGTGGAGTCCGGAGATGAGATTGTTATCACTGTCATGGAGCACCACAGCAATATGCTTCCCTGGCAGATGGTGGCCAGAAAGAAGGGCGCAAAGCTCATCTACCTTGAGCCAACCATGGACGGCACTATCACCAAGGAAGAGTACACAGCTAAGATCACAGACAAGACCAAAATCGTGGCAATAGGTCATGTATCCAACGTTTTTGGCGTTACAAATCCCGTCAAGGAGATTGCAGCCTATGCCCACTCGAAGGGCGCTATCGTAGTTGTGGACGGAGCACAGTCCACGCCTCACATGGCAGTTGATGTAAAGGATTTAGACTGTGATTTCTTTGCTTTTTCAGGCCATAAGATGATGGCGCCAATGGGCATCGGTGTTCTTTACGGTAAAAGAGCTATCCTGAATAAGATGGATCCTTTCTTAACCGGTGGAGAGATGATCGAGTATGTCACAAGGGAAGATGCCACATACGCTGAGCTTCCCCACAAGTTTGAAGCAGGAACCGTAAATGCGGGAGATGCTGTGGGCCTTGCAGAAGCTATAAGATATATTCAGAAGGTTGGTTTTGAAGCAATCGAAGCTCAGGAGCAGAAGCTTACAAAGCTCATAATGGATGGCCTTAAAAAGATGCCATACATTAAGGTATACGGATCAGAGGATCCTACAAAGCACTGCGGAATCGTGACATTTACCATGGATGGAGTTCATCCCCACGATCTGTCTTCTGTTCTTAATGATGATAAGGTATGCGTAAGGGCGGGACATCACTGTGCGCAGCCCCTTATGCAGTTTATTGGAGCAGGCTCAACGGCAAGAGCCAGCGTTTATTTCTATAACACCGAGGAAGAGGTTAAGATCTTTTTGGAGAAGCTTTCAAAGGTAAGGGAGGTCATGGGCTATGGAGCTTAAGCAGTTATATCGTGAGATCGTTAATGAACACAATCTGCATCCTGTACACAAAAAGACCATTGAGAATCCGGACATTGTACTTCGCGGAGTTAATCCCAGCTGCGGAGATGACATAACCCTTAGCCTTAAGCTTGATGGTGATGTGATCACTGATGGCGGCTATGAGGGATCAGGCTGCGCTATTTCACAGGCTTCTGTAGATATGATGGTGGATCAGATCATTGGCAAGAAGAAGGACGAGGCAATTAAGCTTGCCGGGACCTTCATGGGAATGATAAAGGGTGAGATCACTGATGAGGAGAGCATAGAGGCGCTGGATGAAGCTGCTGCTCTTCAGGATGTGGCTCATATGCCCGCCAGAGTAAAATGTGCTGTGCTTGGCTGGAAAACAATGCAGCAGATGCTTGAGGGCGAGGGCGAGTAAGGCAGGGCGAGAGACAATGAGCCATGCCGACAGACAGGGAACCATGCCGACAGACTTGAGATTTGCGTGTAAAGTGAACCATGCCGACAGACTCGAAATTCACAAGTGAATTTCTCGTTGTCGCGGCATTCGCCGTATAGATATAAAAATAGAGGTATCAGAATGTGAGCAAGCTCCCATCTGACACCTCATTTTTATATCTGCATGGCTCATTTTACGCGCAAAAAGAAAGTACCATCCCCACAGGACTATACCTGCGAAAACAGTACTCGGCGTGCACCGCCAGGGTCTCGAACCCTGGACAACCTGATTAAGAGTCAGGTGCTCTACCAACTGAGCTA
>DFGW01000194.1:0-151 GCA_002372465.1 Butyrivibrio sp. UBA3740 | reverse complement strand
AATGCAAGTACTTTTTTTAAAAAAATGCAAAAAATTTATTTTTGTGATAAATTATATGAGTGAAAGTCCGCATTTAGTTGCATTTTAAGGGTTTTTAATCGGAGGTTAAATGATATTTGATACCCACGCTCATTATGATGATGAGCAGTTT
>DFGW01000104.1 GCA_002372465.1 Butyrivibrio sp. UBA3740 | reverse complement strand
ATGACTATATAATACGAGGTAATATTAGTGATGACATCCTCCATGTCCGCAGGAATGTCCTTCGCCATGTTCGTGATCGTGGTGGTCACAGTTTGCTTCACTGCTTGCATCAAGAGTTCCTGCAATCAAAGCTTCAACAGCAGCATCTGTACTTCCGCTTGCACCTGCATAGAGCTTGATTCCGGCTTCCTGAATGGCTCTCTGGGCTCCTCCGCCGATTCCTCCACAGATAAGTGCATCAACTTTTGCTATATTCAGAATACCTGCAAGGGCGCCACATCCTTCCCCGTTGGTCCCAAGAATCTGGGAATCGACAACCTTTCCATCCTCGATATCATAAACCTTGAACTGCTCTGTTCTTCCAAAGTGTCCAAATACATTGCCATTTTCATAGGTAACTGCTACTCTCATTATCTTATCTCCCTTTTCTTTAATACTTTCCCTTAAAATATTTCTTTCCCTGTCAATTTCGATATTGCCTCCGGCAATAGAGAGCCTTTTACCCTCAACAACTGCACTGATAAGCTTCTTCCTTGCACTCTCATACATGGCTGTCACTGTAGTCCTTGCAACTCCCATTCTCATTCCGCATTCTTCCTGATTCAGACCTTCATAGTCCAAAAGTCTTATGGTTTCATACTCATCAAGAGACATAATTATATTTTCCAGGCCGTCTTTTTCCACGTCTTCAGGAATGAAATTGTAATAATCCGGAAAACTTAATATTCTCCTGCATTTGGGTGTTCTTGGCATATCTGTACTCCATTATTCAAAATTGACATATGTCAGATTTAATATATCATCAATTCTGACATATGTCAATATAAACGCTATAGTTCTCACAAATTCACAAATCCGCCCCGGTACTAAAACAATATCATACCGGAGATGCTGGAAAAGTCTCCTGCAACGGCAAGATCTATGAGGACACCACTACGACGATGTGATTGAAACAAAAGAGACTTAGACCCTTTTCAGGATTTAAGTCTCTGTTTATCTTCATACATATCTTTGTCGGCGCGTTCAAATATATCCGATACAAAGCTGTCACACAAATTACTTCAAATGATCTTTTTTCCAATTAAGACTCAAGCAGATCTCTTAGGGAATCTTCAACATCACGGGTTACCGTCTGCATATTCTGAATGGAGGCAGCGGTGTTCTCAGCAGAAGAAACCAGATTTTGGGCCCTTGAATTAACGCTCTCCACTATTTCAGTCAGACGCTCCGATTCAACAATAAGCTTTTCTATTGTCTCCTTGATATCGTTATTATTCTTGTTACTGTCGTCAGCAGTAGTCTTGGAATCCTCGGCAAGACTCTTGATCTCACCTGCAACTACCGCAAAGCCCTTACCTGCATCGCCGGCACGGGCTGCCTCAATGGAAGCATTGAGAGCCAGAAGGTTTGTCTGATTGGAGATTGCAATAACGTCAGCATTGTTTGTTCCAAGCTTTTCAAGATACCCTTCTATGGTTCCAAGAACTTCCTTAAGGTTCTGCGCAAAGTTCTGAACCTCGCCCATGGACTCAGAAATTCCGCTTGTCTGCCTTGCATTGTCAGAACTTGTCTGTTCAATCTGCTCAATTGATGAAATAAGGTTATCAAAGTTCTGGTTAATACCCTCTGCCACTGAAGCTTTCTTTTCAGTCATCTCCTTCTGAACGCGCATTACCTCATCGGAAAGCTGCTGAGCCTTGTCTTTTTCTTCATAAGCTCTGTCTTTAATGAAGTGGACGCAGTTATGCCTGTGGCTGAAGCCGTTGAATACTGCAACTGCCATATCATGACAAGTCTCATATCCACAGCATCCGCAGTCGATACTTCTTTTCTCCGGAGTGTCTTTGAGAAGCTTCTTGTAAATTTCCTCAAGTTCTGCGTTTGTCGGGATCTTATACTTGCATTCGCTGCTTCTGTCTGTGTATTTCCTTACAAAATCATCCAGGTTGAGGTCTGCAAACTGCTTGTTAAGGGCAGCCAATCTCTTTTGAGGTGTAAGCTTCCTGCCCCAGGCTGATTTCTTTGAGTCGTTTTTGCTGTTTGAACGTATCTTCTGGATCTGCTCAAACACATCCTCATTCATAGTCTTACGATTATCTACACCGGTACCGTAAAGGCATCCGTTGGTGCAGTTTAAGGCGTCAACAAAAAGATATGATGTGCGACCGTTTTTAATGCGGTCCTTGTTGCGCTGGAGGTACTCATACATATGATGCTCGCCCTCCATCTGGCGAACAAGGGCATCCTCACCGAGCAGCCAGTAGACGTTCTCTTTAAGACCGCCGGGCATTGGATATATTGAACCAAGACCATATTCAATCTCATCGGTATAGGGCTGTGCTCCGGGCACAGGATTTTCCTTAAGATAAGCTACAAGCTTTGAGAAAGTGAGATTATAGGATATGAATCCGTGGTTATTTGGATCATCTATTTCATTCTTCTTGGCTATACAAGGGCTGATGAAAGCCAGCTTATCGCTAACACCCAGATATTTCTTTACATAGATAGCAGCGCACATCATTGGGCTCTGAACCGGCATAAGCTTGGGTAAAAGCTCAGGAAGATAGCGCTCGATATATCCAACTACTGCAGGGCAGGGCTGGGATATTCCGCCGTAAAACTTTCTCTCGGTGATATATTTTATATATCCCCAGGTGGTTATGTCCGCACCAAAGGATACACTGATAAAGCGATTTACTCCGAGCTTTTTGAGCATACCAAGATATTTGCTGTAATCACCGGGATAATTGGCCAAAAATGCCGGTGCTATAAGAACTGATATCTTCTGACCGCGCTTCAGATCTGCGAAGAAGGTCTCAACGTCGTCAATATACTCTCTCGCGTCATGCTCGCAGGCATCAATGCAGGCTCCGCACCCAATACACTTCTTGGGGTCAACCTCCACCACATTGCCTCTGCCCTTCTCAGCCGCAATATTCGCACCTATACAGCTGCAGGCCCTGATGCATCTGTTACATCCGATACAGTTATCATTCGTTTTTACAACGCTCATATTAGCTCCTCACTTTTTCAAAAAAAATCGTCCATTAATCATGTTAACATTCGTAATAACGGTATTCAATGTTCTTTTTAATAAACATTTTATAAAATATAGCAAGCTTCTTTAGAAACGGGTCGATATATTTAATGATATAATTATGTATACAGACAAACGATTTTCAGGAGATTAGTTTGATGCGTTCACTAAAGACAAAGCTGGCTGTCACAATGCTATTCGTAATATTTGCTGTAATTCTGGCCATCACATTTCTAAGCGTTTTCTTTATACGAAATACAGCGACCCGTAAATCAAATCAGCTGCTTCTTATGTTGCTTGAAAACGGGAAGTATAGTCTGGATTATTATTTTGACAGTGTTCAAAACTCGGTAGACAATATCACAAGCTTTGTAGAGAGCGACCTGGAAGGATTAAGTGATGCCCAGCTTGAGAAGCATATGGAAAACGCCCGTGAGTACTTTGATTATGTTATCTCTCAAACCAATGGCGTTCTGACATATTATTACAGAATCGATCCTGCTGTCTCATCGAAGGTCAAGGGTTTTTGGTATACAAATCTTAACGGTAACGGCTTTAGTGAGCATCAGGTGACTGATATCACCCAGTACGATGTAAATGACACTTCCAAACTGGTATGGTTTACTGTTCCAAAGTTCCAGGGAAGGCCCATCTGGCTTCCTCCCTATATCACAGATAACCTTGATGTCAGGGTCATTTCCTATGATGCACCAATTTACTATAAAGGACGATTTATTGGTGTTGTGGGAATAGAGATCGACTACTCGGCAATGGCCAAAGAGGTTGACAGTATCAAGTTCTATGATCACGGCTACGCTTTTTTGAGCGATGCTGATGGTACACTCTTCTATCATCCCTATATTGATGTGGCCGATCTTCCAAACGGTACTACAGTACATATGCCATACACCAATACAGCTGACAACTCCTCTGTAAAGTACGTCTATAACGGTGTCCAAAAAGAAGCTGTATGGCTTCCCCTCAGCAATGGTATGTACCTTAACATCACCGTTCCCATAGACGAAACCCAGGGTGAATGGCGTGGACTTATTGTGAACATACTTATTTGCTCAGCAATAGCGCTGATTGCCGCAGGAATCTTTTTGGTATTTATACTGGGACTTATAACAAGGCCTATTGAAGAGCTCACCGAAGCTGCAGAGCAGATAGATAAAGGGAACTTCGACATTGAACTTGACTATGATCAGGATGATGAGATAGGAAGGCTTACCAAGTCCTTTAAGAAGCTCTCCGGTAATATGAAAGCCCACATCAACGCCCTTAATGAGCAGGCATTTATAGATTCACTTACTCATGTAAGAAATAATGGTGCCTTCCTGCTTGCTATTGAGGAGCTGCAGGAACAGATAAATAACGGATCTGTTGATCCGAATTTTGCCATGGGTGAATTTGACTGTGACGGCCTTAAGCGTATCAATGATGAGTACGGTCACGATAAGGGCGATATTTACCTCAAGAATGCCTGTAGTACCATCAGTAACGTGTTTAAACGAAGTCCTGTTTACAGAGTTGGTGGTGACGAATTCTATATCATTTTGCAGCATGAGGACTTCCATAACCGTGAATTCCTTCTAAGCCGTCTGGATAAGGTAATTGATGAGATAAATGCATCAGCAGAGAACCCCTGGGATCAAGTGTGTCTGTCAAAGGGCTTTGCAATCTACGATCCGGCCGAAGATAATATTGTTCAAAAGATCATGCAGCGTGCAGATACGCTGATGTATGAAAACAAACGCGAAAGAAAAATGTGCCGGGAGACCTGAAAAATATTAGTTATTGATACAAAAAGGAGTAATCATGGATAATAAAACAGCTGCGAACAGAATTGATGGTTCTATTGGTCAGTTTGTCGCTGAAGCCAGTATGACTATAGATGATATGACGCCTTTGTTTGATATAGACGCCTATCCCAGGGAAATGCACGACTTGATAAGTGAATGTAACAAGAGGATTGATGAGGCAAACACCAAATATCGCATCGCAAAATGCAGGGAGGACATGTTTGCCAAGGGACTTAAAGCCGGTATGTATTTTTGTACCTTTGATCGGGAAGAAAACCTTACCGGTTTTGAATTTAATGATGAGACCAGACAGATGCTTGGCTATGAGGGGCTGGAGGATCTGCCCAACGAATTTGAAAGCTGGGTAAAGACTCTGGTTCCGGAAGAACGCGACGGCATAGTCAAACTTTTCTGGGATTCAGTCCGCTTACACCGCGACCTGCCGGATATCACCCACGCCACCTATCGCATGCAGAAAAAAGACGGCAACATCATCTGGGTTACAGGAGCCGGAAGGTTTATAAGACGCCCGGATGACGGCTCTCTTGAGATCTACATGGGGTGCTATCGCGATATTACAGCACAGCATAAACTGGAGGAATATTTAAAAATCATCGTTGCCATCGGTAAGGTCTTCAACTTCTCAATGTTTATCGATGTCAAAGACAGAACCTATCGTATGATCAGCTCCAATGAATATGTGGACATGGTGCCAAAGGACCCTGATGCTATTCAGTTCCTTAAAAATAATGTCGCTTCTTCCGTTGCAGAAAGCTTTAGGCAGGATTTATATGACTGGCTGGATATGGATAAGATCCTTGAGGCCGTTGAGGAGCATGGGCGTACAACCAAGGAATTCTACAGTGAAAGCGCCAGTCGCTGGTTCGAGGGAATCTTTATGGTAGGCGACAGGAATGAAGACGGGACCCTATCCCACCTGGTTTATGGCTGTCAGGACACCACTGAAGCCAAGCTTCAAAGTCTCGCCCAGCAGAAAAAGATATCTGAATTTGAAACAGAGATTTATACCGATTCTCTTTCCAAGATCAGGAACAGGAAGTTCCTTGATGAAAAACTCGTCTATGAGCCCTGCAAGGCAGTGGTCATGGCTGACATCGATCTGTTTAAGACCATCAATGATACAGCCGGCCATCAGTATGGTGATGAAGCCATCCAAAAAGTCGCCAGGATACTGGAACATTCTGTCCGAAAAGAAGATGTGGTCCTTCGCTACGGCGGCGACGAGTTCATGATGGTTTTCTTTGACATCACCAGTGAAGACCTGAAGAACAAACTCACCCAGCTCAAATCAGCACTCACTGAGATTGAGATAGAAAACTATCCGGATATCAAGCTGACCATGAGCTTTGGAGCTGCCTTCGGAACAGAGCTTGTAAATAACCTGATACCCACTGCTGACAAAGCACTCTACGAGTCAAAAAAGACGCGTAATACCTACACTTTAATTGAAATGTGACAGGAAAAGCCTAAATAAAAAGAACAATTCTTTTTATTTAGGCTATTTTTAGGTTCAGTTGTTATCCTTCATTTATCAAAACAAAAACACTTTTTGAAATGAGGAGATAATCAACAATGAAAATAATCGAAGTAAAAAAACTGATACCCTGTGTATCTTTAGTACTTATGTGTATGTCAGTAACAGCCTGCGGTCAGAGCATGGCAGCTTCTGAAGCTACCCAGCAAGAAACCACAGCTTCAGCCCAGGAACAGGATCAGGGTCAGGCCCCTGAAAAGCCTGATGGCCAGGCTCCGGACGGTGAGGCTCCGAACGGTGAAGCTCCGAACGGTGAAGCTCCGGGGGAACCACCCACAGGTGATAAGCCCGATGGAGCTCCCGGGGATGCCCCCGGAGGCGGATTTGGTGGTGGAATGAGCAGTGCAGACATAGATTACACCGGCGCTGTAGAGATCACAACAAGCGACTTACAGGATGGAAAGACCTATGAGAGTACTACTGCTGATGAGAGCGCTCTTTTGATCGCAACCTCTGAAGACGTAACAATTTCAAATGCAACTGTTAATAAGACCGGTGATTCCGACGGTGGTGACAGCTGCAACTTCTATGGTCTTAACGCCACTGTACTTGTAAAAGACGGATCAACAACCACTATTACAGGCGCTACCATCACATCAGACGCAGATGGCGCCAATGGTGTATTTTCATATGGTGGAAACCAAGGCCAGAACGGCGCTTCCGGAGACGGAACTACAGTCATCATTTCTGATTCTACCATTACAACTACAGGAGACGGTTCCGGCGGAATCATGACAACTGGTGGTGGAATTACAAAAGCCTCTAACCTTACAGTTGAGACCAGCGGCCAGTCATCAGCAGCGATCCGTACAGACCGAGGTGGCGGAACCGTTACAGTTGATGGCGGAACATATACAACCAATGGTCTTGGCTCACCTTCAATCTACTCAACAGCTGATATCACTGTTTCAGATGCAACACTTGTATCCAATCTTTCAGAGGCAGTATGTATTGAAGGAATGAACTCAATCACACTGAAAAACTGCGACATGACTGCAAACAACACCAAGACTAACGGCAATGCTACATTCCTTGACACCATCATGATCTACCAGTCCATGTCAGGTGATGCAGACAGCGGTACTTCTACTTTTGATATGACATACGGAAGTCTTACCAGTGAGAACGGTCATGTATTCCATGTAACAAATACCAACGCCGTCATCAACTTAAACAACGTGAAGATTGTCAACAAAGACTCTGAGAACATCCTTCTGTCTGTATGCGATGACGGATGGAGCGGTGCTGACAATATCGCAACCTTAAATGCAGTAAATCAGACTCTTGAAGGAACTATCCTTGTAGGCAGCAATTCCACTCTCACACTGAACCTCACAGAGGGTTCTGACTTTACAGGTTCCATCAGCGGAGAGATCACAAACTCCAAGGGTGATACAGTTTCTACACAGGTCGGAGAAGTTAATGTAACTCTTGATAAGGACAGCACCTGGACTCTGACAGCAGACACCTACATCACATCCTTTGAAGGAGATGTCTCCAACATAGTAAGCAACGGTTACACGCTGTATGTGAACGGAACTGCAGTCAACTAAGTTTGTTATCCTGTTTCTGCTGATACAAAAGCAGGTCTTTAGTCAGATCTCTGGCGGTCTTTAAATCAAGCCACCAGAGGATCAGATTAACCAAAACAAAAATAATTATTACACTTATGGAAACACCCACTGCAGCTGCCATCAGCTCAGGGGTGATTTCCTGTCCCCCAAACATAAATGCAAGCAAAAGAACTATAAGAAGCAGCATCTGCATAGTCTTCCTGACAAGCTCCTGCCTTACAGACAACTCCTTCTTATCTCTGATAAGCAGCGTTGGAATTGTCCCTATAAGTCCATAGATAAGCGGATACAAAAAAGCTTCATATCCAAAGGTCTGACTGGGGGCAAGTATCTTGCCCAGTATAAGCATCGCCGCATTTATCAGCGTCACCGATATAAAAAAGCTGTTCAAAATATCTCTGATTCGTTCCTTCATAGTAACCCCTTTGCTGCAGACTATCCCTGCAGCCTTTCCTTAATCTCAGAAACATATTTCCTTGAAATGATCACTGTTTCATTGTTCTTCAGAAAGCATGAGAACCTGCCGTTCAGTGCCGGTTTTATTGATGTGATCTTCATCAGATTCACCACAACTGACTTTGAGATTCTTGCAAAGTTCCTGTCCGATAACAGTTCTTCAAATTCATATAGACGCTTGTGTGACTCATAACAGCTCTTCCCAAGATAAATGAAGGTTCTGTCATCCACAGACTCTATATAATAGATTTCCGAAAGAGGTATCTGATATTTCTTTTCCTGCCTTGTGGCTTCAATGCTTCCCTGATGAAGCTTGACAAAGCGAATGATTTCTTCTATCCTGGTGTCCCTTTCGTGACACCCGATTTCGATATATTCAGTTTCTTCATTTCGTATCTCTTTTACCTTAATCTCCATTGAAAATCAGTAACTCTCCTCTACCGAGAATCCCCCTTCATTCTTGAGATAGCAGTCATAAAATCTAAGGATAATGCCGTTCATGGTATCAATGCACTTGCCCGGATCAACGCTTCCTGTGCCCAGCATATTGGCAATAACCGGTGATATAAGCGGAAGGTCCGTAAAATTCATATGCCCTGCATTCTTAAAATATATCTCATAGCCGCACCTGGCATTCTTCATGATCACGTTATTGGCATAGGCATAAGAATTCTCTGCCGCTTCGATTTCGCTTTGGTGATGCTCCTCATTTGCTATAGCCAGAAGAGGTGTTTCATAGGGCTCTTCATTGACAATAACGACGCCATCCACTACGCCTTTTTCTTCACCAAGCATAGTGCCGTCAATATCTATTACAGCACTGACATCCGCTCTTCTTCCCACTGTAACGGCAGTCGCTCCGCCCATTGAATGCCCCATCAGTCCTATTTTATCAAAGTCTGTGGCCTTAAGAACAGAAGTAAGAATATTTTTGTCCTTTTCATCAAAAAACCAGGCATCAGAAAGAGCATTGTCCTTGCCGGCCTCTATGAGCTCATCCAATACAAAATTCATGTCAGAAATACGAAGCTCCATCCACTTGGAAGTAATGTCATAAACTTCGGACTCCAAGGCATCGCTGCTTCCAATTGACATTGCCGATTTGAAAAACTCAGGATCAACTGTAATGGTCTTCCCCGCCGTATCCTTTGTAAAAAATGAATGATAGGGGTGATCAAGGCTGACCACAACATAGCCGTGGCTTGCCAGTTCCATATAAGTTGAGGTATTGCTCTGATAATACCCGAAGGCGCCGTGGCTGAATATTACCAGGGGAAGGCTCTTTTCCCTAAGATCATTTATGTTATTCGGAAAATAAAAATGTAGCGGAACCTCTCGATTTGACCCGTCCTGCTCAAAGGTCTCAAGCCTTTTTTCATCGATTAAAATCGCAGAAGCCTGTGCGATTTCATATTTTCCGGTGGTCTTCCTGCCCTTATAATCCCTTATTACAAAAGTCCGGAACATACATACTGCAAAGATCAAAAAGCCTGCTATGCAAAATAAAACAATAAAAGTTTTTTTATTTGATTTCATAATTTAACCCGCCTTTCTATGTCAGACTATAGAACTTGTCCTAAGTCTGAACAATACAAAGGCGGGTAAGATGCAAATTTGACCGGTAAGATGCAAATAATTCCCTGTTATTCCTCCCAGGAATCCAGAAGCATCGAAGAGTACAGATCGTAGTAAGCACCTCTTTTTGCAATGAGGCTCTCGTGGTCTCCGCTCTCGATGATTCCGCCATCGTCGATGACAAAGATACAGTCAGCGTTTCTGATGGTTGAAAGCCTGTGAGCGACAATGAAGGAGGTTCTCTTTTTCAGAAGCTCCTCTATGCCCCTCTGAACCAGGATTTCAGTTCCCGTGTCGATGTTGGAAGACGCCTCGTCCAGGATCAGTATCCTTGGATCTGTCAAAAGAGTTCTCGCAAAGGCTATAAGCTGTCTCTGCCCGTTGGAGAGTCCTCCACCCCTTTCGGTTATGACGGTGTCGTACCCATCCTTAAGCTTTTCTATAAAGTCATGGGCATGGACTGCCTTTGAGGCCTCCAGCATCTCATGGTCGGTGGCATCTGGTCTTCCGTATTTCAGGTTGTCCCTTATGGTTCCGGAAAAGAGATAGTTGTCCTGGGTCATGATTCCCAGCTGGCTCCTTAGGGACTGAATAGTAACCTTGCTGATATCATAGCCATCAATGAAAATGGTTCCGGCCTTCACGTTATAAAAACGCGCAAGAAGGCTGACGATCGTTGTCTTTCCTGCTCCGGTAGGTCCCACCAGGGCTATGGTGGTTCCCCTCTTGGCCTTAAAGCTCACATCCTTAAGAATGTCCACCTCGGGCTCATCGGGATAGGCAAAGGTAACGTGACTGAATTCCACGTCTCCCTCAATATCATGCATATCTACGGCTCCGCTTCCATCCTTTACAAGAGGATCCATATCCATGATCTCGTACACCCTCTCTGCTGATGCCAGGTTGGTTATGAGCTTGTTGTAGTAGCTTGCCAGGTTCCTTATGGGATTAAAGAACATCCCAAGATAGAGGACAAAGGCAGACAAGGTACCGATGGACTCGGTCCTTACCCCCAGCTTTGTCACAGCCAGGTAATAGAGCGTCGCAGTTCCAAGACCTCCGGCGATCTCAATTGTGGGGCTGTAAAGATCTGTGATCACCACAGCGGACCTGAAGGCAGCAATGACCTCGTCAACTATGCCTTCGAATTCCAGGGCTGCCTCCTCCTGGGCATTAAAGCTCTGAATGATGCCAACACCCTCAATTCCCTCATGGATGAAGGCTGTCATGTTGGAATCTTTCTTTTTCCACTTCTGCCATCTCTTGTGGGCCAGGATCTCACAAAAGTACAGACCGAACATGATAACAGGAATTGCCACTGCTGCAGAAAGAGCCAGCAAGGGGCTTTTCACCACCATGATGGTCACGATGACCACAATGCTCACTGCATCCGGAGCCAGAGTGGTGACTGTACTTGAAAGAACGTCCTTAAGGGAATTGACATCACCCGTGACCCTGGCAAGGATCTTGCCCGAGGGCCTCTGGTCAAAGAAATCCACCCCAAGCTTTTGAATGTGAACATAGAGCTTTCTTCTGATGTTCAGTATCAGGTCGTTGGAGATGTCCGCCATCATCCGCCTCCAGATCCTTGTAGCTGCGTAGCTTACAAGGGCCAGAGCGATCATTATCCCTGACATGATCAGCAGTCCTCTAACATTTCCTGCAATTATCTCGTCATCTATTATTTTTTCAATCAAAAGGGGATAGGCAGTAGTTATTGCCACCGTAAGAAAGATCAGCAAAGTAACAATAACTATCTTCCCCCTATATTCCAGAAGATTTAAAAGAAGCCTTTTAAGCACGTCAAGCTTCAGGGTCTCCTTTAATTCCTCATCCTCTCTGGTGCTGTTAATAGCCATTTTTAGCACCTCCTTACTTCTTTAAGCCTTAATTTATAGTGTCAATTAACAGATATTCTCCACAGCCAGGGCATTTTTGTAGTCGCCGTACTGAGCCTCATAGGTGCTGTAATACAGACCTCTTTTCTTTATCAGCTCAAGGTGGGTGCCTCTTTCCTTTACCCTGCCATCCTGAAGAACTATGATCTCATCGGCGTCCTTCACAGAAGAAATCCTATGGCCGATTATGATCTTGCTCATATCGCGCTTTTTCCGCAGTTCATCCTGTATAGCTGCCTCAGTCTCCATATCAAGTGCCGAGGTGGAGTCATCCAGTATGAGAAGGTTTGCCTTTTTAGCAAGAGCTCTTGCAATAGAGAGCCTTTGCTTCTGACCGCCTGAAAGGCCTATTCCCCTCTCACCGATAACCGCGTCATAGCTGTCCGTGATCTTCTCCACGAACTCTTTTGCATGGGCACTACTTATGGCGTTTCTGACGGTCCGCTCATCCATGCTGCTCTTGCTGCCCAGTCTCACGTTTTCAGTGATGGTATCGGAGAAAAGAAATACATCCTGGGTTACTACTGATGAAAAGGCCCTTATGTCACTGAGGGGCATCTTCCTTATGTCTTTTCCCTCAATCCTTATGGTGCCCTCCGAGGTATCGTAGAACCTCTCGATAAGGTTGACTATGGTGCTCTTTCCTGCACCGGTAGCACCCATTATTCCAAGGGTCTTTCCTTTTTTTATGGTAAAAGAGATATCCTCGAGGATCTTCTTTCCATCCATCTCAAAGTCAACGCTGTCAAAGCTGATCTCGCCAAGGTGATCTGCGCTATTGGCATCCAACAGCTCTTTTCCCGGATCCGAAGGATCACAGATCTCTGACTTTGTGCCAAGAACCTTTGATATCTTCTTGTATCCCGCGATGCCCTGGGAAACCAGGGACAGCATCCAGCCAAGATTCTCAATGGGCCATACAATGCTGATGGAATAGGACACAAAGGCCACCAGAGTTCCATAGGTTATGGCGCCCTTAATCGCTGCGTAGCCGCCAATAGCCACCACCATGATCTGCATGATCTTGGGAATGGTTCCAAGAAGCGGATCCGTATCCGCCAGGTCTGTAGCGAAGGTCTTATTGGCATCACCGTAGGCCTTGTTCTTTTCGTCAAACTTTTTCATCTCAAGGCTCTCTGCAGAGAAAGCTTTGACAGTACGAACTCCCGTGATGTTCTCTTCAATGACCTTGGTGAGAGCTGCGTTTTTATCACTGATATCGTCGTAGTCAGCACCAAGTTTCTTTTCCAGAGTAAGGGCAATGTAGGCAAGAGGCGGCATAAACACCAGCGGAACCATGCTAAGCTTCCAGTTGAGTCTTAGCATACACACCACCACTCCAAGAAAATAGATGGTGGCTTCCGTCATGAGCATGCCCACAAATCCCGTAAGATCCCAGACTGAACCTGCATCCTCCCTGACTCTTGCCATGAGCTCCCCGGTATTGGTCTTGTCGAAATACCCCTTGTGCAAGGAAAAGATATGTTTCATCATGTCCTTTCTAAGACCTGATGCAACACGGCATCCCGACATATCGCAGAGAAACTCCTTCACGAACTGGAAAAAAGCTCTTCCCAGTCCTGCAGCCACATACAGCAAAATGTCTCTTCTGAAAATATCCATATTTCTCCCCACGATGACATCATCCACCATGGAAAGCGTTATAAACGGTACCAGTATGTCTATGGCGGTGCTGCAGATAAGACAGATCCCTCCAATACCATACCTCCACCAGTTTCTGATAATATACTTCTTCATAGCTATCACATCCTTCTAGTCAAACATACGCTCGCCGGTCCTGAGTAATAAAAAAGACGGCAGGATATGGAAATCCTGCCGCCCATAAAAAGCGAAAGTAATACTTATCTCAAGTTCATCTCGTATAAGCAAACTCCGGCGAGGTATCCACAATCCGTATATCATGTACAAGCATTCTTCTAATCTTTAACATTGCGTTTACCTCCTTTCGTCTTATTTGCTGGTTATCATGGTCAATTTCTACGATATGGTAACATTCAGTATTTGTCAACAATTTTAAATTTTATTTTTAAACTATCTAACAATTTTGCCCTTTTTTGACGAATTTGAACCAACAATCCCCAGGCAAGGTCAAAAAAACTGTTTACTACTTAGACGAAACAGGGTAAAATATCTAGGAAAACGTTTTCCACAAACAATGGGAGGGTAAATAAGTGAAAAAAGTAAACAGAAAAAGCGCCCCGGCGCTGATGAGAAGGTCACAGGAGCCGGTGAAGACAGTCCTTGCGCTTCTCATGACAGCCCTGGTGCTGATCACAAGTGCACTTTGCGGACCATGGACGACCTTTACCGCAAGGGCAGACGAGGGAGTTACTTTAAAGCTCCACTACCACAGGGAGGATGGCGATTACGCTGCCTGGGATGTGTGGATGTGGCCTGATGGCGGCGAAGGAGCCGGCTATCCATTTGAAGACGAAAGCGGAGAAATGGTGGCTACCATGGCTGTACCAAGCGGCGCGTCAAAGGTTGGATTCATAGTCATAACCGCTGATTGGGACAAGGATGTTGACATGGACCAGTTCATAGATATTTCCGAAGTGGTCTCAGGAACAGTGCATGTCTACGTTGAATCCGGCGTAGAAGGCGCAACTAAGGAATATGGAGATGATGTTATGACAGGAACAAAGTTAAAGACTGCCACTTACGATGGCAATACTACCATAACCCTTGAGCTTACCGGGGAAATTGATGATGCACTGATGGACAGCTTCGTTGTAAGAGGACGCCTTGGAGACGTGGAGGTTAAGAGTGCTGGGTTAAAAGAAAAAGCTTCAGACAGCCAGTATTTCTATGATCTTACAATCGCTTCTGCCCTTGAATATAACAGGAACTACCGCGTGGAGTTCGACGGTCAGGAATATCCTGTAAATATGCCTATCATTTATTCCACACAGGAATTTGAAGACAAATATACCTACGAAGGAAACGACCTTGGAGCCACCTATTCCAAGGACAAAACTGTTTTTCGCCTATGGGCACCCACTGCCGAGTCAGTATCTGTTAACCTCTATGAATCCGGGGATCCCTGGGAAAAAGAGATTAAACAGTCAATGGAAATGACCGCAGATGAGAAGGGAACCTGGGTAGCAGAGATTTCAGGAAACCTGGCAGGAACCTACTACACCTACACTGCTGTTCTTGATGGACTCAACGTGGAAGCGTGCGATCCATACGCCAGAACCACAGGAGTTAACGGCAAAAGAGCTATGGTCGTAGATCTTGAGGAGGCCAATCCCCAGGGCTGGGATGAAGACAAGAATCCCCACAGCGGCGAAGGGATCAATGATGCTGTCATTTACGAGCTTCATATCCGTGATTTCTCCGCTGACGGAAACGGCAATCTGCAAAACGTTGGAAAATACACCGCTTTTACTGAATCAGGCACCAGGACAGCCGGCGGAAATTCAACAGGAATCGATTACCTAAAGGACCTTGGAGTAACTCACATTCATCTCCTTCCATTCTACGATTTTGGATCTATTGATGAAAACGTGGACAATACAGAACGCTTTAACTGGGGATACGATCCTGTTAATTACAACGTTCCTGAGGGGTCCTATTCAACAGATGCCCATGACGGCTTTGTTCGTGTAAAAGAGGCAAAAGAGATGGTCAAGGCACTCCATGATAATGGCCTGTCTGTTGTTATGGATGTTGTTTATAACCATGTATACAGCGGAAAAGATTTCTGCATAAACCGCCTGGTTCCCGGGTATTTTTCCAGAATAAATGCTGACGGAACTTACTCAAACGGTTCAGGCTGCGGCAATGATACAGCTTCCGAGCGTTCCATGGTCAGAAAATACATCGTGGATTCCGTTTGCTACTGGGCTGACGAATACCACATCGACGGCTTTAGATTTGATCTTGTGGGACTCATTGATATAGACACCATAAACGAGATTGTCAGCGAGGTTCACAAAACTCACCCCGATGTTATCTTCTATGGCGAAGGCTGGAGCATGAACACTGACCTCACCAAGGAAAATATTACACTTGCTACACAGCAGTCTTCAGAAAAGACTCCCGGTTTTGCCTATTTCAACGACAATATCCGCGATGGCTTAAAGGGCAGCGTATTCAGTACCTCCGAGACAGGCTGGGCATCAGGTGCACTTAACGCAGAACGCGCTATGACTGCTTCTTTCCTTGCTACAGAGACCTGGTCCAAGAATCCGTCACAGATCATACAGTATGCCTCCTGCCACGACAACAACACTCTCTACGACAGAATTGCAGGAGCAAGAACTGATCTAAGCGAAGAATCCTGGATCAAAATGAGTAATCTTGCCGGAGCCTTCTACCTTACTGCTGAAGGAGTTCCATTTATGCAGGCCGGTGAAGAAATCCTCCGCACCAAGGTAAAAGAAGACGGCACCTTCGATTCAAACAGCTACAGTTCAGGCGATGCAGTAAACTGTATAAAGTGGGAAACCCTTGATGATGCCAAGTACCAGGAGAACTATGAATTCTATAAAGGGCTTATCGCTTTCAGAAAAGAGCACGGACTACTCAGGCTCTCCACAGCTGATGAAGTAGCAAAAAGAGTAGCTCCTGTAGAAAACCTTGATAAAAACGTTCTTGCCTTTACCATGGATAACACTGACAAGGCGGTTGAAGGTGAAGTATCACAAGCAATCTTCCTTGCTTTCAACCCTAATGACTCTGCCACCACCATTGCTCTTCCGGAAGGAAAATGGAGTGTATGTGTTAAGGGTACTACAGCCGGCACCAAGGCTATAGAAACTGTATCCGGCTCAATCACTGTAGATCCCATATCAGCCATGGTTTTAGTTAAGGGCGGCGCAGATTCCGGCACCAAAACTAATATCCCTGTTCTTCCAATAGTCGGAGGAATCGCAGGTATCGCCGCTATAATCTGCGGAATAATAGCTTTTGTTAAAAAGAAAAAATAAAGAAAAATAGTTTGAAAGCTCCCATCCACTTTAAGTTGGATAGGAGCTTTCAATTTATTCATCCTCTACTAATTTCTCCAGTTCCCGGGCAAGGAGCCCAAGATATTGGGCTTCCTCCGTGGTGAGTAGCTCCTTGTTGCGTGCGATCTGCTCAGGTTCCATAACCCTGGAAGAGAGCCACTTAAGCTGTGAAGCTGCCTTTTTTGTCTTAAGTGCGATCTGCCGATACTCCGGGCCGATTAAAAGAAGCTGCATAGCCTCTTCGGGTTTAAGAAATCCGCTGGTCACTATACCGTTGGTGTCGTATATCGTGTCATTGGCAATGGGCCCGATTATCACATCTGCAGTTATCTCATCGGCCTTACCGTGTCTGTTGCCGTAGATGTACTCAAACCATTCCCGCTCGCGGTTAAAGTACTTGATCTCAAGCCCATTAGTGTCCAGCTCGTAGGTATTGATGATAGTATCCTCACCTTTTCTCTCTCCGGCCCATCGATTGGCAAACTCTTCATCCGCAGTCAGATAGAAGCCCTGGCCAAAGTCAGCATTTTTGCGCCCGTAATGTACGTCGGGTTCTTTTATTTCTTTAAAACCTGTGTGATAAAGAATCATTGCCCTCTCCTTATGATCGTTGCGCGTTTCTTCCCCCGGCAAATTATCTTCTTTACAGAGAATCTATGCTCACCTGTCGGAAGGGTCATGAGAAGTTATACAATTATGCCTTTTGATTCAAGAAATTCTTGTATCTTCATGTATCGGTCATTCATTGCAAGGTGCGCAGGATCCGGGATCCAGCTTCCATTATGATGGTGCACGGTATAGCTAAGCTGCGTGTTATAGATGATCCCTGTATCAAAGCTTTTGCAGGTCAAAACCTCAAAAGGATAAACAGTGATATCCTCAACCATCTGGAAACTACCGTCCTTTATAAGTCCGTGTTTTTCTATGACCTTGGTGTAGCGTACCGGACAGGTGGAGTTATCCCAGCTCCCGTCAGCCTTAAGATATGGTCTTTTTTCATAGCTTTCGCAAATCTCCTCTATAACCCGGTGTCCCGGCCGTGCCCCCATTCCGGAACCACACTCAATCCTGTCCGGAGATTCAAAACTCATATAGGCATCGTTATACAAAAGATCATCGATGGGACGAAGCATCTCCACATCAAGGTCCATGTAGATGCCTCCATATTTTCTAAGTATGTCAGCTCTGGCATAATCTGAAGCAAAAGCCCAGTTCCTGTGCTCTATTGCCTGATTGAAAAACAGGCAATCATCCGCTTTGTAGTTATCCATATTCCAGATTCTGATTTCGAAGTCCGGAGCATACTTTTTCCAGGACTCAAGGCACCGTAAATAGAGCTTTGGCATAGGATGCCCTGAAAACCATATAGCATGAATGATCCTTGGTATCACAGGAACTTCATTTTTTCGAAAATTCAGCGGAGGCTTTTTGACAGATAAAAGAAGTAAATCCTCATAAAGAGCTTCTAAAAAAATAGCCGGAACAGCTTCAAACCCTGACAAGCGTATGTCCCCTTTTATCTGGCTAAGGATTTCCTCGTATCCGGAGACAGCAATAAGAATAACTGTCCTATTCCTGTCCTTATCCCATAGTTCTTTTCTATCCCCGACAAATCCTTTGAAATTAGCGATAAGGCCACTTCTGCGCAAAAAGGGGCAGGTTACGTTTCTAAAATGTTTCCCGCTGCCCCAGCATATGATATCTTTAGTTTTCAGTGTTTCAAAGTATTCAGTGAGCTTCATTTTTTTCTATATGAGCACCAGCAAGGATAGCCTCAACATCAGCGCCTATAATATCAAGGCCTTCAGCCTTTATCTGATAAACCTCCTCAATCCCATAGAAAGTATTGGCAAGTGCTTTTACATATCCAAAGCCAAATTCATCAGACATTATGGGACCACCGGCAGTAGTTACGTAGTACAATTTCTTCGCCTTGCAAAGTCCCATAGGAACTCCGGTCTCAGAGTATGTAAATGTGAGCCCCAATACATTGATCTGCTCAAAAAACTGCTTGAGCATAGCAGGAAAAGAAAGATCGTAATAGGGAGCAGCTATTACTATGGTATCTGCAACTGCAAAATCCCTTCCAAGGTCAAACATGGGATCCTCATATTTCCCGGCATTTTTAAGTGCCTCTCTCCTGTTGATAAACTCTTCATCCACTATGGGAAAAGACACTTTTTCAAGCTGGATTTCCTTTATCTCTCCCTCAAGGGAATCCAAAAGTTTTCTTGCAAGTATTAAAGTTCTTGATTTTTCGCGAACACAGGCATTAACAAAAAGAATCATATGCTTCTCCTTTCATAAATAAGCAGTTTGTCAGATAACTATCCGGTATCCCACTTTCATTTGGTCTACCATGTCGCCAAGCTCTTCCTTTAATATTCCAAAGGCTCTGTTTTTGGTGCAATGTCCGGTGCAGACATATTTGATGCCGGTTTCCCGGATTCTCCCAGCCGCCTCTTTTACCTCTTCTTCTGTCTTGTTGAACAGGTGAAGTCCCCCGATGAGTCCGTAGACTTCTTTATCTGGAAAGGTCTCTTTTACCTCATTTACGATATTCCCGGCGCCGCCATGGGAGCAGGAGTTTAAGATAACCAGCCCCTTGTCCGTATCTATCACAAGGCTCTGCTCGTGAGAGAAATCATCAAAGATCCAGCCGCCTTTCGTTTTCCTGTACATGAGCTCCCTCTTTCCCAAATTGCCGAGCCCCTGTGTCTTATGAGGGATCAGCCACACTCCCTCCATGAGCTTGAAATCACCGGATACCATCTGAATCCTGTCGGCGTATTTAGTCAGCATTCTGCGGGGAATCCCGATGTATTTTTTGAAGATCTTCAACTTCCTGTAGCAGTTTGGTGCCGTATTATCTCTGATGTAAAGCTTTGCCTTACTATTATTGTCCAGAAATGCCGGCAGACCGTTGGCATGGTCATAATGAGCATGACTCAGGGTCGCATAGTCGATGTCAGCAACATCGATTCCCAAGGCTTTCATATTCTCAAGGAACAGGTTTGAGGAGCCTGCATCCAAAAGGATCTTCTTATCCCCGTACTCAACCAGGATTGAGAGTCCCCACTCACCCTGAATGCCTTCCGATGAAATATTATCAACTATTACCGTTATTCTTGTTTCCATGATATTCCTTCCAACACATCTTTTATCTAGCCTATCCTTAAACCAAATCCTTAGGGCGCTGCCGACCTGATCCTGGCAGCCTCAAGGCATACAGCCTCCCCCTCATCGGTGGATCCCAGGAGCATGCCAAGATAGTTCCCCTCAGCATCAAAAAGCCCCGTCCCGGACATTCCCTCATCCACCACGCAGTAGCATAGGATCATCTCTGTTCCAAAGTCCTCGGAATACACAGAAGGAATAGCCACTGTTCCGGCATAAACCTGATCCGTAAGGGCATTTCGAAGGTATATCTCGGTGCCCGGCATAAGGGCAAAATCGGATACAAAGGCGGCGTCTGCGCCGGCGAAGATACCTGCCATCCCTTCCGGAAGCGATGCTCCAACCTCAAGAAACGCCACATCAAGAGCCGGATCCTCCTTCAGAAGGCTTGCTGTTTCAACTCTCCCATCCCGGAAAGTCACATTTATCTGATCGCTAACCTTCGGCTCCTCTCCCGATTCAGCAAAATTGCCGGCATCTGAATTTCCTTCCAGGATGTGCCTTGCAGTGACGATGACTGCCGTATCCTTTCGGACCTCATATATATTTCCGCAGCCAACCTGATCTCCACATTCCACCATCACTGAGGATGCTTTTATTACAGGGTCGCTTAAGACGCCGGCTTCCTTACTCCCTTTAGCCTGCTGCCATCCCTTTTTTACCAAAATGACTGCAAGAAGGGCTGCTATGGCAAGTAGCACTAGCACAAGCGCTGCCACTATATTCTTGTTCTTTTTTCCGTTTAATCCCATACCAAGAATTATATCACAATGTAGACCCCCCTCTGCCTTTTAGGCAATAAAAGAGGAATGATCGTCTCTCCTATTAAGAGCTACTGATCATTCCTCCACCTGCTGCCTGCTGACCAGATCGGCAAAGAAACCCTTTTTCCCCATCAGTTCATCATAGGTTCCGTCTTCCACTATCCTGCCACCGTCCAGAACCACTATTCTGTCACAGTCTTTTATGGTTGAGAGTCTGTGGGCCACAACAATTCTTGTGCAGTTAAGCTTACTTAGGGAATCGGATACAATTTTCTGGGTGATGTTATCCAGGGCGCTGGTGGCCTCATCCAGCATAAGGATCGCCGGCTTTGGAGCAATGGCCCTTGCTATCATCAGCCTCTGCCTCTGGCCCCCGGATATGCCTCCTGTTCCTTCCGAGATGATGGTGTTCATTCCCATGGGCATGTTGAGGATATCCTCCTCCATACCCGCCAACCTGGCTGCTTCCCAGGCATCCTCCATCTTAAGCCAGGGAGCCGAGATAATGATGTTGGAGAAGATATCTCCTGCAAAGAGCTTGCCGTTTTGCAGGACAGTTCCCACGTTTCGCCTGAAGGAGGCAAGCTCCAGTGAGGAAAGATCCCAGCCGTTGTAATAGATTGAGCCCTCATCCGGCGTCTCAAACCCCAGCAAAAGACGCATCAGAGTTGACTTTCCGCATCCGCTCTTTCCAACTATAGCCACATACTCCCCGGGATTGATCTTCAGGGAGATGTTATCAAGTATCTGATGTCCGTCAGGGTCATATTTAAAAGAAACATTGTTGACCTCCACGGAGCCGTTTAATCTCTCAACATTTTTCTTACCTGTGACTGTCTCGGGAACAGCCTGAATAATGGGCTCTCCGGATTTAAGTACCGGTTCAAGAAATGCCAGCAGCGACGAGCTGTTAGACAGCTGCAACAGTGCCGCCATGACCATTCCAAAAGCCGAGGAAAAGGCTGCAAACTGAGCCACGCTGACCCCTGAAATACTGGAAAGATAATAGGCAATCATAAGACCAATCATCTGTATGGTTGCTACTAAAATGGCCTGCATATTGCTTGGGAACTTAAGGCCCGAGGAACGGCGCCTTTTCTGATACATATCGGCCCACTTTACAAAGGCGCGGTTTTCGCTGCCGCTTAAGCGTATCTTCTGAATTCCGGAAAACAGTGCAAACACAAGGCCGTTCAGAGCTTTGTCACTGGCTATCTGCCTGGCAGTACTCTGGCTTCTCTGATAAAGACATACAGATATAAGAACAAGCTCAAGAACAAAGGTAATTATGGCAGGTATGGACAGCTCTTTTGCCATGATAGCAATCTGTACAATGTACAAAAGGGACATACCTACTGTAATAGCAATGCTGAAGAACACCTCCGTAAGTATCTTGGGAAGGTATGTAAGGAAACCCACGCTCTGGGAAAGCTCGCCGGAGCTCTTATCTGCAAAAAACTTGGCAGGGAGATTTAACAGTCGCCCGATGATAGCATTTTGCAAAAGGGTATCCATGCGATTCCCGATTCTGGATAAAACCGCAGTCTTAACTGTGGTCAAAAGGAAGGACCCAATGGCCACGGAAACAAGAAGAGCCGCTGTTGAATGGATAAGCAATATCTTTCCGGCAGGTATGATGCTGGCAAAGACAATCTGGGTCACAACAGGTGTAAGAACGCCCAGAAGAGTTATGGAAAGGATCGAGAGTCTGACCATCAGAACATCGCTGACGGAAGTATTTCTTAGAAGGAAAAGGATCAGCCCCCTGCCTGTCATGGGCTCTGAAGGGAGTGGTCTGTAGAAGCAAAGAGCCTCCGTCTCAAACATATCCTTGTTGGATGCATTAACCTTGACATACTCATTTTGTTTTCTGTCAAAGTAGGTGTAGCCGGAGATTTTCCCGGGGATCAATGCGCACATATCTCCGGACTCCTTTATGACAGCCAGAAGTGGTCCGTCACCGTTCTTCCACCATTTATCCTCTAAAAGGACACGTCGCCTCATTATCCCCAGGGGTCTGACCAGGTACTCGATCATCTCATTTACATTTTGCCCCTGGGAGGCTTCTTCGGGCAAAGTAAGCCTGTAGTAGTTGCAGATCCTGCCAACTTCCGCGCGAATAAGACCGGCAGCGGAGAGGTCCTTGCGGACATAGTTCCCACCCATGACGGTAGAGGCGATCCCCATAAGGGCATCAGATACATGATCCCTGTCTTTTTTAGTTCTTTCAAAGATCTGTTCACCAAACCAGCTCATAAACATCCTCCGGATCAGGCAAAAGAGCTATCTTCCAGATATCATTCTGTACTGACAAGCTGCCTGTATAATCCGTTTTTCTTCATAAGGTCTTCGTGTTTACCACGCTCTATTATCTTTCCCCTGTCAAGGACTATAATCTCATCGCAGTCCCTTATGGTTGAAAGTCTGTGTGCCACAATCACGCAGGTGATTCCCCTTTGATGGATAGCCTCGGAAACCTCATATTCGGTCTTGGCATCCAGGGCACTTGTTGCTTCGTCCATGATTATCACTGAAGGATCTTCGGACAGGACTCTGGCAATCTCAAGCCTTTGCCTCTGACCTCCGGAAAGGTTTCTTCCCCCCGCCTTCAGCATATGGCGATAGCCTCCCTTTCTTGCCAGGATATCCTCGTGAACTCCCGCATCACGGGCAGCCAGGATCATCTCAAAGTCCTTTATGGTGGAGTCCCACATAGTAATATTGTTCTGAATGGTATCCTCAAAAAGAACTATTTCCTGATCCACTACCGATACCGAACCTCCAAAGACAGGCCTTGGTATCTCAGAAATAAGCAACCCGTCGTAGCGTATCTCGCCCTCCCAGGGCTTATAAAGACCTGCCAGGAGCTTTGCTATAGTGGACTTTCCCGAGCCGGAAGGTCCAACGATGGCGACACGCTGCCCGGGCTTTATCTTCATGGAAAAATCCTCAATTAAAGGCGCTGAAAGCCTGGCATAGCCAAAGGTCAGATGCTCAACAGACACCTCTCCCTTAAGCTTGGTTGCGTCCTTCAGGCTCTCATCCGGTTGTTCAATTTCCTCCGGAATGTCCGCAGGATATTTCATCACATCTTCTATGCGCTCCATGGATGCCTTCATCTCCTGAAGACTCTGGCCTGCTGAAATTATCTGGTTTACAGGTCCAAGGAAGGAATTCATAAAGGATTGGAAGGCAAGGAGCATACCGACGGTGAGATGATCATTCATGACAAGGTCTGCACCCACGGCAAGAATGATGATGCTGGATATGGTCTGTAAAAGTGATGACAGAGGATCGAGGTATCTGTTTATTTCTGAGAACTCTGTCTTGGACTTGATAACCGAGGCATGATAGCCTGACCACTTCTCAAAAAAGCCGTTCTCAGCTCCCGAAGCCTTGATGGTCTCTATCATTTCAATCCCTGAGATGGTGGCAGAATCCAGCTTTCCCTGGTCTCTCATCTGGGTCCTTGATATCTCAGAACGTTTCTGGGAAATACCTCTTGCCAAAAGGAGATTAAGGGCAGATGTACTCACACCTATAACAGTCAGTACAGGGCTGTACTTGACCATAACGATCAGATAGAAAAACAACATGAAAATGTTGACACCGATGGGCAGCACCTGATTGATAAGGGTACTTGCCACCTTATCATTGGCCTGCTGACGTCCGGCAAGATCACCTGCCTGGCGCTGCTCAAAAAAGCCCATGGGCATCCTTAAGATATGCCACATAAACTGTGCGTTTGTGGTTATTGAAAGCTTACCGGTAGCCTTTCCGATAGCTTTACCGTTCAATTTGCTGGTGAGTGCCTTGAAAATGATAAGAAGTGCAAAAGAAAACAAGAATGGAAAAAGCCACTCATGGCTTCCTCCACCTAAGATCTCATCAGTAAAAAACCTGCCAAAGATAGGGGTCAGAATACCGGCAAACATCGTTAGGATACCGGTTAGGACTACAAGGGCAAGAGCCCCCTGATTTCCTTTTATCCTATCGGCAAGGAATCCCAAAATACTCTGGGGCTTTCCTCCGGGCACAAAGCTTTCCCCGGGTTCAAACTGCATACAGAGCTTGGAGTACCCCAATGCAAACTCATCTACAGGCATGACAACGAAGCCCCTTGCAGGGTCATTTACATAGGCCTTTCCCCTTTTGATCTTAGTTAGTACCACGAAGTGATTGCGATTCCACCAGACAATGGCAGGCAGCTTTGCCTCCTTAGTCAGTTGTTCCATGTTAAATCTGTTGGCTTTAACCTTAAGTCCATAGCCTTCCGCAGCCTTGAAAATATTAAGGGCATTACTTCCGTCTCTGGACACTCCGCAATCAGCTCTCGCCTGATCAAGAGGGATCCACTTTTTGTAATAAGCCAGGATCATACACAGTGATGCAGCTCCGCATTCAAGCGCTTCCATCTGGAGGATCACCGGCACTTTCCTGTTAAAAAGACTCACTACCTTTTGCCTCCTCAGCGCAGCAGATACTCAATAGGTTTGATTTCCCTGGTAATTATAGTTACATCCGCAATCTCAAGATCATGAGATGTTATATCCCTATTGGGCTGTACAAAAACAACATATGAATAATCCGCATCCACCAGGGCTGCAGACAGAAAATCGCTCTCCAAAAGCTCATCCATCTCATCTCTTGAAAGAGGCACTTCACTGCTCTTAGTTATGACCCCAGCTCCTTTTGAGCCATCAGGAAATCTGAATCTGGCCTCTTTTCCCACAAGAGACATTCCGGAATATTTGCTGGCATCCACCACCACATCGATGGTATATCCCATGGTGCAGTCCACCACACCCTTAAAGGCCACGGACTCGGGTATTCTTCCGATCATTCCCCACACTACTACGGAAATGGCCACAAGAAAGAGCGCCACAAGCATAGTCCACATCCCGGGATTAGCCACATGAATGTATTCATTTAATCTTTCCGGGGACTCTACCCGATCTTCGCCTTCAATGTCAAATACACTTCCTGCCACAGGTTTTCCTCCATTTTTTCAGGCAAAAGAGCTGTCATCTGCCCAGAATGCGTTGAAGCCTCAGCTTTTGAGCTTCCCGCTCCACATCGTCTCTTATCTTTTCTATAAACTCTTTATTTTCAAAGACCATGTTGCAAAGCTGACATGGTGAACATACTTTATCCGGTATTGCAAAGCCCAGCTCCACGGCAAGTTTCACATACCAGGAAAGACCTCTGCTTAGCATCACATAAAGATAATCATCCGAAAGGATCTTTTTTGAAAGATCTGAGAGCCTTACCTCCTTTGCATTTCCCAGGCAAAGCCTTTTAGTCTCCCGGGAAAAAACCGAGCAGCACATATAATAATTCCCGTCAAAGGACAGCTCCACATCCCCGGCAAAATCGCACCTTGCTTTTTCAGAATCAGTCGCACAGACAAAATTCTTTGGAGCAAGGTCTTTTGCCGCTTTACCCACTGGAGCGACAAGGTGCCTCTCCACCGTAATATCTTTTATCTCAGGGAAAAGAAATTTCGACACCACATCATACTCATCAAGCTCTGAAAGCTCCATAACATTGAGGTAAACCTTAATTCCGGCTTCCTTAGCAGCTGTTATGGCCTTCTTCAGAGTTTCCGGGGAAACAAACTTCCTGTGAAACCTTCCCGTAGAAAAACAGATGCGGGAAACTCCTGCATCTTTAAGCACACCTGCGTCAATTTCACTTCCCCAGAATCCATTGGTGTTGATCTGCACATCAAGCCCAAGATCATGGGCATATCTGCTGCAGTCAAGAATCTGATCATAGTAAAGGAAGGGTTCACCGCCGGTAAATCCGACAGCACTTATCCCATCTATATTTGAAGCTTCATCCAATACATTCTTAATAAGCCCTGTTTCCAGATGCCTCTCTCCTTTTGGAGAGCATTCAAAACAGCACATATCACAGGACGCATTACATCTGTCACTAATGGCAAAGGCAAGTCTTCTGATCATGCATTATACCTTACGTGATCATCCGACATCAGTGTTCATGATATGGGTGGTATTGATCACATCCGGATTGAGGGCTAACATATCACCCATTTCCTTAGATACAGCCAATCCGCCATTGGCATAAGCCAGTTCTTCAGGAAGGAGCTCTGTGTAATCCTTAACCTCTTCCTCGGTGAAGGTATAGCCTTCTGCAGCTGCTGCCTCAACAAGTTCTGCAATATCCTGAATTCCTTTAAATTTGGCTGCAAAGCAGCTGTCACCAATGATTTTTTTTCTGAAATCCTTATAATCCATATACCTACCGCCTTTCTTAATCAGCTCCAGTAATCCTCGTTCAAAAACCACAACTGATTCTCAGTGACAGCTCCACCGGACATAGCCTCAAGCTCTTCCGGCAAAAGGTCTGTATTATTCTTCATGTCCTCTTCAGTAAAACTATACCCTTCAACCTTTGCTGCTTCGATAAGGGTCTGTGGTGTTCTGCAATTAACAAACTTGCTGGCAAATAATCTGTCAGAAACAATCTTTCTGCGAAAATCCATGTAATCCACAATATGCCCTCCTGTTGCGCTATTACCCTTTAGTATAAATTTTAACTATAATATAATTCCCCCTCAAGGGAATGCCACGGAGTGTGGCGTCAAGTTGATAATTATTTATATACCGTTTATAATATAATAATAATGCGGTTATTGTTCCCAGAGGTAAGAATCTTGCTCAATGTAAAAGCTTTTGCTGAAACAATTAAAAAACTACGTCTTGAAAAAGGAATGTCTCAGCCTGAACTCGCAGAGCAGATGATGGTTTCAAGAAGCGCAATATCCATGTGGGAACTTGGCTCAAGGATTCCGGATATTGAACTGCTTGACCGTCTTTCCCATTGTCTTGGAACAGATATGCAGTTTCTTTTAGAACTCATCCTTGGCAAAAACGAAGAGGCTGTGACCATTATAGTTGTGGAGGACATCCCTGCTCTTTTGGAGGGAAGTGTCGCCATGATACAGGAAGTTGTTCCAAACGCCCTGATAAAGGGTTTCGAAAGCGGGCCTCCCGCCATATCCTTTTGCAAGAAAAACGGCGCTGACATAGCATTTCTTGACATCGGTCTGGATGAATATATGAACGGCCTTGAGCTGGCAAGAAAGCTCAAAGAGATCAATCCCTACATCAACAATATTTTTCTCACCAACAACACCAGATATCTTGAACAGGCCATTTATGACCATTGCAGTGGATATATAGTAAAGCCTCTCACAAGACCGCGTATCCGCCATGAGCTGGCAAATCTGCGCTTTAGCAGGCACAAGCTTGAAGGCCGGATAAACTATGAGGAGTGATCAGTCTATCCCCGTATATTTAAAGACAAGGGTTGTAATGTCATCATACTGTTCCTGATCGCCTGCAAATTCCAAAACTCTGTTTCTGACCAGAGTATCCAGCTCTCCAACTGACAAAAACCAGGATGCCTCATTGAGGGCTTCCAGAAGACGGTCCTCGCCAAACATCTCGTCATCGCTGTTACGGGCCTCCGTAACACCGTCCGTGTAGAGGTAGAACATATCCCCCTTTTCAAGCTTTATGGTATTTAGCTGGAATCTTGCAAAATCCAGCGCTCCCACTAGCATGCTGTGGTTGTCGGGCTCTATGACAAAATCGCCATCTCCTCTCTTGATTGCAGCATACATATGTCCTGCATCCACAAAATTAAGCTCACCTGTGGAAAGAGTTATCACACCAAGCCATACTGTAACAAACATGCCGTCGGCCGCCTCCTCAAGAAGACGCAGATTGGCTTCTGTCATGGCAGCAACCAGGTCCCCATCCTTGGCAAGAAGCTGTGACTTGATCATCTGCTTGCAAAGGACCATAAACAGTGCTGCTGTGACACCTTTTCCGGAAACATCTCCAAGCATGACTGCAAGATGGTCATCGTCCAGATAGAAGAAGTCATACAGATCACCGCCTACATTTTTGGCAGGGGTCATTTTTGCATACAGCTCATACCCCGGTTTGTTATAAAAGTCAGGGTAGCGCTTTGGAAGCATCTTATTCTGAATATCCCTGGCAGCCTCCATCTCCGTCTGGAGTCTCTCTTTTTCGGCAGCGTTATTAACAATCTCCTTTACGTACTCCTTCATCTTGACGGACATAGTCTCAAAGGATTCTGCCAGGTTCTCGATCTCATCACCTGTCCTGTACTCATCCTTCATTTCAAAATCCATGTTCTGTCCCACAAAGCCTTCAACAGCTTCTGTCATGTTCTGAATGGGCAGTACTCTCTTTTTGGCCAGGGAGCTTGCAGAAGCCATGGCAATGAGCATGATCAGTATGAGAATAATGATCACCAAAATAGTGGATCTTTTGAAATGATTGGAAAGATCCACAAGCATGAGGTCTTTTGTAACCTCCATGCTGAAATTGAGTGTTTTTATCGGATTCAGAATCTCATTTTCATTGACAAAGGTTATCTGAGTCCATCCTGCTGTATCAACAGGTGAATAGGCTGCATGGTAATAATCCGAATCAACCATTACCTTTTCAATTCCGCTTTCTCCGGAAAGAGCTTTTGTCAAAAGCTCTTTCAGCTCAGGATTAACTGCGCCTCTTATGTCGGTGTCCGTATCTTCGCCCATCATCAGTTCTCCCGATTCCTTTGATGAGCAGACCAGCTGTCCTTCATCGCTTATAAGTATGGCAAAGCCGTTATTACCTACCTTTCGCTCGGACATCTTTTTTTCAATTTCATCCAGTTTGGTGGAGACTTCAACTACTGCCACCAGTTCACCATCCAGATAAACAGGATACCCCATCACCACCTCATTGTAGTCGTAAAAGGCACTGCGCAGTGCAGAGGAAACAAATATATCCCCTGTCTCTGCTGCCCCTTTGTACCAGGCCCTGTCTCTTGGGTCGTAGTAATCTATATTTCCTGCCTCATCGAACTTTTTATCCGACAGATTATCCATCACCAGAGTAAGGCCACCCGGTGTTGCTATTAAGCAGTCCATGGCAAATCCCTCATTATCCCTAACTATCTCAGCCATCATGGGCTCAAGATTGGCAAGGCGCCTTATCATGTTGATGTCATCATTGTCTGCCCGCTTATCTCCACCGGGATAAAGAAGCTGCAGGACGTATTTGCCTGCATCGGACTTTTTTGGCTGTTCCACGGAAAGCAGCTCGTACCTGTCAGGATTTCTGTACACATCCTCCACCTGGCTTGCAAGAACCCTGATATCGTGAGCCAGGATCCAGAACTCGTCATCAATCTTATCAGCCGCCCAGGTATTAAGCGTCATAAGAGAGTCCACGGTAATTCCGGTCATGGCCTTTTCCATGCTATCCTGAGCCAGATCGGTCTGTTTCTCGCCCTCTTCTTTTACCACATCCTTCAGATGTGATACCTGGAAATAAGAGACTGTCAAAAAGGCAGTTCCTATACAGAGAACAAAAATAAGAACGAACTTTATTAACTTTCCTTCAAGGCCTTTTGGCCAAAGATCACGTATCTTCCTCATAATTTTTCCATCTTTTCACGGTTTTTTTGTTACTCTTCCAGGCCTTCCTGCCTGCTGCCTATATAAACCGGCATACCAAATCCACTTGGAAAGAGCTTTTCAGAAAGAGCCAGCGACGCATAATTGTGTCTGTCTATCAAAACCTCCGTATCATCGCTGTAATTCTCCAGGGCGCTGGTAACGGAAAACTTTATCATCTGCGGAAGTATCTTTCCATAATCATTTCCAAGGGCCGCCATTATCACTACCAGAAGTGCCCCTGAAGGATATTTGTGAAAGAGGAATAATCCGTTGGCATCTCCATCCATTTCGCTGTAACAGGATATTTCGTTTTCAAAAAACGACCTGGGAAGGTAGGCCAGATCTTCGCAGAGCCCGTACTTTCCCTTGGAGATAAAATGCCTGACTGCCGCGTTAAACCCTCTTTGAGTCATGGTATTAAGGGCATGGATCCTTTCGGAAGGCTGCACCTTTTCAAAATACTTAAGGGCTGCTATCTCAGAAAGTCTTGTCCGTATCAGATCACCTTCCATGAAAAGCACAGAAAAGCCGGCATTTTTAAGGACTTCTTTTTCCTTGCTGGTGGATTTTGCCGGAAGCACAAAGCTGCTCTTTACCACCTCATCCTCCGCTGCTGACTTCTTATATTCTTCAAACATAGACTCTCCGGCCTGTTCATCATCTATTTTCAGCCAGGTTATTTTGCTCTCATTGTCTGCTTCCTGCATCATGTTCCTGACTTCCCAGATCATGCCTGCCACAGGGGTGTCATCCTCCGTCACTACCAGTCCCCTGTAGAAGGGTCTGCCTATGTTCTCAGCCACGTCCCGGGTGATGTAGTCCATATATACTTCAACGTTATCTTCGTCCAAAATTACGATATCCATTGCATCACCTCTCACTCTCAGTCTTCAGCCTCTTGAATATCCAAAAAGTCTGTAAAGCCACTGAGCCTCAAAATATCATAGAAAACTTTATTTACATTGATCATGGCAATGGTTCCGCCCTTTTTCTCCAGGATCTGAAAGGCTTCAAGAAACACACGAAGCCCAGCCGAGGAGGTATAGTCAGTTTTCTTAAGGTCAAAAACAACCTTGTTCACATCCTCCAGTTCTCCCTTCAGTTCTTTTTTAAGTTCAGGAGCTGTATTGATGTCCAGACTTCCTTCAATACTTACAGTTAAGAGGTCCCCATCTTTTTTCTTATCTACCTTCATACTTTCCCCTTTCATTGATCATCTCTTGTGCTATTTTTTCAGGTTCCGTCCGGTCAAAGTTATTTTGTACCATCTTTTTCAGGTTCGACCTGTTTTTTTCAAAAGAGCTGGTTCCTGCAATCCCGGCTTCATCACCGGTCCTTTTTTGATAAGCCGGATCAGTAATCCGCCCCTTTCTGACCAGATAACAGTTTGCGACATTGCGAAGCTTGGAGAGCTTTAAGCTGATCCTCTTTTTCTTTCCCGGCTCCATATCCTCAAAATATCTGTACTTCTCCGACAGGTTATCGAAGGCAGCTACTCTCCAGGCTATACTCTCAAGCTCAGATGCGTTTTCCGAGAGCTGCTTATCACTGTAATCCTTAATGTTTCCCGGGCTTAAGGAGAGAACTGACTCAAGCATCTTATCAAGGGCAGCACTTTTATTCATTCCGGTATGCTTCTCATCCTCCCCCAGATACAATGTGATGATGTCCATGGCTTCCAGTGCATCCTTCCCCATAAAAGCAGCAAAGTCGCAGAGCTCATCCTTCTCGCAAAGGACCTGCTTTCTGGCAAGGACATCCCGTAAAAGTGAAAAGGCGTCCTCGTGCACTTTGGTTGCACCTGCAGTCAAAAGAGCTGCATACGCCTTTTCCTGCTGTACATGCCCAGGTTCCTTTCCCGGTTTTTTTTCAGTCCTGCTCATTTTAGAGCTCCTTTCCAGTTTATATCGCCCTGAAACGGTGTGGCCAGGAGCTTATTTTCCGCCAGCCACTTTATTCTTTTCACACTGCGAGGATCTGCTTCTGTTTCGGGAGCATCTGTGTGCAATCCCTTCCTGGAGAGCTTCTTCCTGGCGCTGTATATGACTCCTGCTTCATGGAAACTACCGGGAGCACTTAAAAGAGATCTCAAAAGAGCGAGATCTTCGAGCTCTGGATCCGGGATGACTACCTTATCAAAATTCTCCCCAACCCCAGGGGTCGCAACCTCCTTTAATAGACCTTTCAGTGCGAGAGCTTTTGCTTCATAACGAAAGGTCTCATTATCAAACAGTCCCTCAAGTACGATATTCCTTCCTTCTTCCGATACCAGATCATAGGCCTTGATATTCTCGCCCTTGTCATACACAATGCCGCTGAAGTCGCTGCTAAAGCGAAGAAGTTCATCTCTTTGAATGACAATATTCTTCCGCGAAAAATCTTCTTCAAGCTCCCCAATCTGATAGGCCATCAGATCTCTGAAAGGCACCCATTCAAGCCCTTCCCTGTCTGGTCCTTCCTCATATTCTTCATCTTCGGTAATAGCAAAGTCTGCGATGTCAGCAGCCAGAATCCTGCCCTGTTTTTCACTTCTGTACTCGTTCTCTTCAAGAAAACTCTTAAAAGCTTCATTAAAGGATGAAAACTCGCAGGTGATCATCAGCTTTTCAGCCTTTATAGCCTCGTTTTCCGCCACCTTCAAAAGCTCAGGCTTTAGGTCGCAGTAAAGAATCCTGGCGACCTCACTTCCAAGGTCCAGTAAAAGAAGGCTGTCCTCATCGTCATAAATTGCCACAACATTTTCATAGATTGCTGTCAGCTTATTCGTCACTACCAAATACCTCGATTGCGCTTGAAGCGCTCCTTTCACCATCACACACCTCTGCCAGAAGATATGCCAGGTCATTTACAGCTGAAAAAGCTATTCCCATGGTCATGTCCACAGTGTCTTTTACCGCCTCCGGCGCAGCCTCAATGGATATTGGAACCATGAACTTATATACGAGATTTCCTGAAGCGAAGTCCACAACAAAAGCACCTGCCGGCGTGTAGATATTCACTCCTGCCACAGCCCTGCAAACCTCATCCAGATTTTCCTCGGGGATCTGTTCATATACTGTTATGAGATTTACAAAATACTGGATCTCATCTCCGGGGTCACTTTGAAGGAAGAAAAATTCTCCGTTGGTAATTCCGGTACTTTCCTCCCCGGCATCCAGATACACATTAAGTACGGGTGTTTCGCCTTCCTTTGAAAGAACTGCAGGTATAAGCTCGTCCACGAATTCTTTTTCTATTCCGGCAAGCACTACTTTTCTTACCTCTTCAAGCCTTTTAATATCCATCTTTTTCCCCCTTTATTTGCAAAGTTTCTTTACAATATCAGAAGCCTTTGGAACAGATTTTTCCTTATTTTTTGCGTTGTACTTGTAGTGAAGTCCAAGTCCCTTGATCATGGCCTTGCACATACCGGACTGACTGTCGTCCTTATTGTTGGCATGCTCTAAAAGATAATCTGCATATTTTTTGGCTATTGCCATTGCTCCATGCCTCGGTGAATAGAAGCCCTCTCTGGCTGCGATCTTATTCCTTAACTGATCCTTCATAAGCAGCTTCTTTTCCGGAGTAAGGAGCTGACCCGGATTTCTCTCATTCCAGTCACTAATGCATTTCTTTAATTCCTCATCAACCTTATAGTAGCTGTCAAAGAGGGCGTTTTTCATTTTCCGGCTTTCTCTGGCATCCATCGCGGTAAGGCATATTCCAACTCCAAAAGAGATGGCTCCTGCTATTGCACTTACTCCCACAGTCACAACAGACAAGGAAGTCAGGATTGCTGCGGTTGATGAAATTGCAGCTGTGACAGTTGACCCGGCAGTATTTTTCTTTTGCCTTGCTCCCAGCCTTCTGTTGAGCTCCAGCATTCCCTGTTTAAATCTTTCTTCATCACGTTCCTGCTTTTTATCAAGAATCACAGAGGCAAGTCTGGATGCCTTCACCCTGTGACGAGCGTTTCTTCCGTAAGAGAATGCATTCAGAAGGGCAATAAAAGAATCCGCTGCTGCAGTTCCTATCCAGGAGGCCTTTGAAGTGATAAAGGTCAAAAATTCATTATTTGCCCCGGCGGATCTTGCTATATCCGAGGATGCCCTTGTGGCCTTAAAAATGCCATCGAACATATTTAATCCCTTGGCGGAAAATTCAAACCAGTTCATGGTTTTGCCACCCTCTTTGAGGGAAAGAAGCTCGAATATACTTCCCGCCAATGAAGCAATGGCACCAAATCCCATATTGCCTATTCCGGTATTTTTGACAGTCTTACCAAAACTGGTTTTTTCTCTCCTGTTCCAGTCGCCCCAAATCGGGTCCTTGATTGAATAAAGCGCCACAGAAACAATGGAATTTACATTCTTGGTAAAATCCCCGGCATAATACTTTGCAAAGTCTTTTGCCATATCTCCAAAAGCTGTCTTCTCAGCCTGAAGCCCTCCAAGAAGCTCTGATATTTTGTCTGAAAGTATGTTGAGCCATTCTATTTTTTCGCTCTTGTCCTTGTCAGATAAGTTTCCATTTTCAAGCTCATTCTTTAGCAGCATTGCTGTTATAAGATCTGAAAGGAGAAGTTTAAGATCCTCTCTCGTAAGGCCTGAGACATTTGCTGCCTTATTATCTTTTTTGATCTTGTTTTCTTTTTTTATTTCGTTATCCTGCGGGATTTCCTGATTGATAACGTTATTTCTCAGCTCCTCTTCCTTTTTCTTTTTATCAAGAGCTAAAAGATCATTGGCATTATCAAGTAAAGGCTGTGCCTGATCTGCAATTCCCATGGCCTGCGCCAATTTATTCCAGTAGATGTACCCACCTGAAAAGCGCTTATAAAATTTTAATTTGTGGGCGATCATCCTGTCCTTGAATTTCTTAAGGTCAGGCTTAAAGGTAATCTGCGAGGTCATGAAACCATCCATAGTAGGTTTAACCCGCTGCCTGGACTGTATCAGATAATAGATATACAGCCTTTTCCTTGGAGGCATGGAAAGAAGCCGGCCCACGATATTGGTCCTGTCACAATAGGCGCCGGTAAAAGAAAGATATCCGCCATTTCTGAAGTTTCTTACCACCCAGACATCTATCTTGCGGATAGCTGCCATGGTTTCCTTCGAAAGACCCTCGGGATCGTCGCTGGCAGAAACAATGGATTTTCCCATGGAATCATTTTGCTTCTCCACCTGCCTTTTCAAACCACGGTATTCCAGCTGAAGAAACTCATCTTCCTGATTAATCTTCTTTCCGGCGTTTTGAGCTTTCTTTTCCTTATAATCAAGATAAATCTGTATGTCTCTTTCGCAGCACTTCAGAACGTCCCATTTTCTTCTGATCTTCTCTTCATCAGTGGCGGTCATATCCATATTGACTACTGCGCAGTACCTTTTGAAATACTTTAAAAGCCTTCCCACATTTTCAACTGCAAATTTCCTCTGTTGAACAGTATATGGCTCAAGCTCCTCCTGCACCTGTGGGCGTTTCCTCACGACATTGGGAATAGCCACATTGCTTTCAGAGGAAGACACACTTTTTTCTTCCTCCATATAGGATTCATCTTTGGATTCTTGCTTGTTTTTATTTTGCTGGGTCTGAATCAGACTAAAATCTTGATCATCAATCATAGGCTCACCTCGGATACTGATACATTGTTGCAATAAATACTGATAATAAGATTGTATTTTATTTCGTTTGTATTTGTCCTGATTTTAATAAAGACTTAACCAAAAAGCCACGTTACGTGGCATCTTGGAAAATGCTGCGCATGTCTGTTAAACAAAAAAAAGCCCCTCACGCAGGATCAGCGCCTACGCAAAGGACTTGATAGCGATATTAGTTCTTTTCCGTGAAAAAGTCAAGTCTCAGCCGTTTATTGTGAACTGGCCGATGAGATTATTCAGGCTTTCTGACTGCTCAGAGAGTTCGATGGATACTGCGCTTGACTCCTGAGCTGTAGCGGAATTACTCTGAACCACATTGGAGATCATCTCAATTCCTCTGTCAATCTCTTCCATGCTCTGAGCCTGCTGCCCAGCCAGATCACCGGTCTCAATGATCATCTCCGTGATCTCCTCTACGCTGTGCTGCATAGCATCCAAAGCTTCTGTTGTCTCAGCCACAACATTGTTGCCATTGTTGATCTCGTCCATGGTATCGGCTATAAGCTGATGGGTATTCTTGGCTGCTTCACTACTCTGATCGGCCAGCTTACCGATCTGATCTGCAACAACCGCAAAGCCCTTACCTGTCTCTCCTGCTCTGGCAGCCTCTATTGAAGCATTGAGGGCAAGAAGTGATGTCTGCTTGGCAATAGCTTCGATGGAATTTGTAACCTGCTCGATCTCTGCAGAAGCCTCAGTAATTCTGGTCATGGCATCTGTAACCAGGTGCATCTTCCTTGCTGATGTCTCTGCATTATCACGTACAGATGTTGCCATTCCTTTGCTCTTCTCGGCAACTTCAGCAAGCTGCTTAGTCTGCTCTGTGATTGAATTTACAGAAGCTGTAAGTTCCTCAACTGCCGCAGCCTGATCTGTAGCTCCTTCTGCCAGGTCTGTAGCCCCCTGAGACATGTTTGTTGCGCCCTGTGAAACCTGAGAAGATGAATTTCTGACCTCTAAAAGTGTGCTGGAAAGGTTTTCTGAAATATCCGAAAGCGCACTCCTTATGGTCTCATAATCTCCAATGTAAAGCTCTTCGTTCCTGGAGCCTGTGGAAAAGTCACCACCGGACATGCGATGAAGGGTCTCATCAATATCCCTGACAATGCTCTCAATTATCGAAGTTGATTCCTTAAGGTCATCTGCCAGTTTGCCAAGTTCGTCCTGAGAATCTGTTTCTATGCTGACTTCCAACTTACCCTTTGCCATATCACCGGCCGCAGCGGAGATGGCTTCAATAGGTCCCAAAATGCTTTCTGTAAGGGCTGTTCTTGCCTTTCTGGAATACAAAATGGCATATATTACAACGATCAGTGATATGACAGTCATTATAAGAACAGCCACGATAGCCAGTATATAGGCCTTTTTAGCCTGCTCCTTAGCTGAAATACCTATCTGTTTAAAGTCCTTAACAACAACTTTTATGGGTTCATTAATGCTTGAAACGTAGTATTCATAAATCTCCGCTTCAGACGCCCCCGATGAGAACATGGATTTCAGGGTCTCATCCGCTGTATCAATGTCTTTGATATGCTGGTAAACCGTTGTAAGGTCATCCTTGTAAACTTTACTCAGAGTATTCAGGCCGTCATTTAGCTCATCTATTTTCTCCTGAGCTCCTGCAAGCTGTTCATTCCTGTCAGCCTCATCCTGAGCAGATATAGCCCACAGATAGTACTTGGCAAGAGCCTGAATTGTTATTCTGATTTCTCCCTGCTGTGTGTTCTGCTCATAGTAAACCCTGTATATATTACCGAGATTTAAAAGAGCTACTGCATCAATCAGTACAATAACCACGAATATTACAATAAGATTGATCCTGAATCTTCCAAAGACTTTTTTGAATTTATCAGAAACAGACATCTTTTTGAAACTGTCATGCGCAAACTCGTTTTTAGCTACATCAGTTTTAGCCATAAAAAACCTCCTAAAATATGTCCGCATAAAAATTCATTGACCTGTACCTTATATTTTAGGCTATTTCGTACAGGAAGTATCTTAATATTGTATAAATTTATATAAAATTTCGAGTAATAAGTGTAACTTATGGTTTTAATAAAAAATATTGATTTTACTTATATTCATATTTGAGATATATTGTTCTAGGGAAAAATGTCTTTTCCCAAACAATCAACATTTAATCTATATGAGGAGGCTTTTATGGTAAAGGCTGTTGTAGGCGCTAACTGGGGTGATGAAGGAAAAGGAAAGATCACTGACACACTTGCGGATCAGGCTGACGTTGTCATCCGTTTCCAGGGTGGTGCCAATGCAGGACACACAATTGTAAATGATTATGGCAAGTTTGCACTTCATACTATGCCATCAGGAGTTTTTCATCAGAACATAATGAATATCATCGGCAACGGTGTTGCTTTTGATATAACCAAGTTCATGAAGGAGCTGAATGAGGTAACAGAAAAAGGCGTTCCAATGCCACAAATCATGATCTCTGACAGGGTTCAGGTAATGATGCCCTACCACGTTCTCTTCGATACCCTTGAAGAGGCAAGACTTGCAGGAAAGAGCTTTGGATCCACCAAGTCAGGTATTGCTCCTTTCTATTCAGATAAGTTTGCAAAGATCGGCTGGCAGATCAATGAGTTCTTCCAGGACGATGCTGTAATCAAAGAGAAGATTGCAAGGATCGCTGAGATCAAAGACGTGCTTCTTGTTAATCTCTATCACGCAGATCCTATCGATCAGGAGGCTTTGTTCAACCAGATCTTAGACTGGAGAGAGCAGGTTAAGCCTTACGTTGGAAATGTATCTCTTTATCTTGATAAGGCCATCAAGGAAGGCAAGACTATCCTTCTCGAGGGTCAGCTGGGAACCATGAAGGATCCTGATCACGGAATCTATCCTATGGTTACAAGCTCCTCTCCTCTTGCAGCTTACGGTGCGATTGGAGCAGGTATACCACCTTACGAGATCAAGCAGATCGTTACTGTATCCAAGGCATATTCATCAGCTGTCGGAGCCGGAGCTTTTGTTTCTGAGCTCTTTGGGGATGAGGCTGAAGAACTTAGAAGACGCGGTGGTGACGGCGGCGAATACGGCGCAACCACAGGTCGTCCAAGAAGAGTTGGCTGGTATGACTGCGTAGCCAGCAAGTACGGCTGCAGACTTCAGGGCACAACAGATGTTGCTTTCACTGTCCTTGACGTTCTCGGCTACCTTGATGAGATCCCTGTATGCGTAGGCTATGACATCGACGGTGAAGTTACTACAGAGTTCCCTGTAACACATCTTCTTGACAAGGCTAAGCCTGTCTTTAAGAAGCTCCCCGGCTGGAAATGCGATATCCGCGGAATCAAGAATTACGAGGATCTTCCTGAGAACTGCCGTAATTACATCGAGTTCATCGAGGAGCAGATCGGTTATCCTATCACAATGGTAAGTAACGGACCTGCCAGAACAGATATCATCTACAGAAAGAGCAAGTTCAGCAAGTAATTCAAATAAAAAAGAGTCAAGGGGACGATTCAGATTCTCCTTGACTCTTTTTTACTATTTTACTGAAGTGCCTTCATCATATCCTGAACCTGTTCCTCTGAAACAATTCCGAAGTTAACAAGGTTCACTACAGGCATCTCCATTATCATGTTTCTCATCATGACGTCGGCGCCTTCCCCCATGGCACCTCCGGCTCCTTCTCCCTGGCCCTTTAATGCAGCATCAATGATAGGTCCCAGGATCTCTTTTCCCTTTCTGGTATCCAGAACGTCCTCGATAGGAGTAAACAGATTTACATCAAGAGGTATCTCCACACTGCTCTCCACATGTATTCCCAGGGAGTGCCTGATGTCCGAGGAAGATGCTCCTATCATCACTGTGAAATCACCGCTCTCCACATGGAAGTCGTGGATCACCTCGTTATAGTAGGCAAAGGATCTCTTATCCAGAGTAAAGGACACTGTGGTCTTTTCTCCCGGATTAAGGAATATTTTCTTAAAGCCCTTGAGCTCTTTTGTGGGTCTTGTGATCTTGCTCACATCATCACTGACATAGAGCTGAACAATCTCTTTTCCCGGATATCTTCCCACGTTCCAGACTTCAATAGTGACTGTAGCTGTCTCATCCTCTTTGATGCTGGTCTTGTCAATCTTGGGATCCGAGTACTCAAACTCTGTATAGCTAAGGCCATGCCCAAAGGGGAACAGAACGGGCATTCTTCGCTTCTCATAGTATCTGTAACCGATAAATACACCCTCTGCGTAGTGAGGATTTCCGCCATCCCCGGGGAAGTTCAAAAAGCTTGGATTGTCGGAGAGCTTTAAAGGATAGGTCTCTGACAGCTTTCCTGAAGGGTTTTCCTCGCCCCAAAGGAGCTTGACTGTAGCTTCGCCAACCGCGTCGCCTGAAAGGAACATATCAAGAACAGCGTCTACCCTGTCGATCCAAGGCATAGCCACCGGTGCGCCGTTATGGAGCACAACAACAGTCTTCTTATCCATTCTAGAAAGTTCGTCAATTAGCTTATCCTGGTCCGCAGGAAGATTGATGTCCTTTCTGTCGAAGCCTTCAGATTCATAGGATCCGGGAAGTCCGGCGAAGATAACTATGATGTCAGCATCTTCTGCCGCCTGTACAGCCTCTTCCCTGAGTATATAGCTCTTTTTCATATCCCTGGTATCGTATCCCTGGGCAAAAGAAATATCTCTGTCCTTAGCGCAGTCGAAGGCATTTGAAACATAGGCGCTGTTTATGTGAGAGGAGCCTGAACCCTGATTCCTTGGCGCCTTGGCAAACTCGCCCACAAAAAGGACCTTCTTACCCTTCCTTATGGGCAGGACCTTGTTGTTCTTCAAAAGAACCGCGCTTCCAAGCGCAACTTCAAGAGCCACTTCATAGTCACTCTTTCTGGTGGAAGCATCTGATGGCTTTACGTCCTTACTGCCGTTTTCAAGGGACCAGTTAAGGGCACTGAGGATGTTGGTAACAGCCTTGTCAACCTTGGACTCCTCAAGCTTTCCTGACTCAACAGCAGCGATAATAGCCTCCTCGTGATCCTTTCTGGGTCCCGGCATTACCAGGTCAAGGCCTGCTTCCACGCCCTTTACAGGGTCTTTGCCTGCGCCCCAGTCTGTCACCACAAAGCCATCAAAGCCCCACTTATCCTTAAGGACATCTGTCAGCATGTATTTATTCTCAGACAGGAAGGTTCCGTTTAGCTGATTATAGGAGCACATGATGGACTTTGGATGGGACTCTTTTACCATCATTTCAAAAGCAGCAAGATATATCTCATGGAGTGTCCTCTCATCCACTATGGAGTTTCCGGACATTCTTCTGTATTCCTGGTTGTTGGCAGCAAAGTGCTTGGGGCAAGCCAAAACTCCCTTGGACTGAACTCCCCTAACAAAGGCTGCAGCCATTTTTCCTGCAAGGTATGGGTCCTCAGAAAAATACTCAAAGTTTCTGCCACAGACAGGGCTTCTCTTCATGTTAAGTCCCGGGCCAAGGAGCATGGAAACCTCTTCCCTTTGGCACTCATCCCCAAGAGTCTGCCCCATCTTCTCTATAAGGTCCACATCGAAGCTTGACGCCACAGCACTGGCTGTCGGATAGCAGACTGTACTGATACTCTCCTGTACTCCCAAGTGATCCGGCTCTCCCTCCTGTTTGCGAAGTCCGTTTGGTCCGTCGCACATCATGAAGGCCTTAAGTCCCAGCCTTTCTACCGCTTCTGTGTGCCAGAAATCACTTCCTGACAACAGAGCTGCCTTCTCCTTAAGCGTCATTTTGGAAACAAGCTCTTTTACATTCATAGTCAGTTCTCCTTGCTGATTGCAAATTACAGTTAGTAAAAATATTTTATCATAATACCGATAAAAAAGGACCTCTGCCAAAGCGGAAGTCCTTATATCCAATATTCAGTTGTGTCTTAAATATCAAGCTCTTATCTTAACGAAAGCAACTGCTTTCTTCTCTTGCGCCTGCTGTTTCTTGCGAACGAGGGCTGTTGTGTGAACAGTGTACTCAGACTCTGTTTCCTCATCGAACATGCTTCCGGCACCAAGCATATCCAGTGCCTTAAACTTGCCGTATGATAGGTTCTGCTCCTTTGCCTTAACTACGTCAGCCATGATAGCGATTGTACCCTGGCTTAATCCTTGTCTGCTCTTCGCGGAACGTCTCATATTCAATTCCTCCATCTCATAAGAAATAAGTTTTTAAATGAAGTGGCTTGTGAAATTTTAGGCCCCTCAACCTAATTGGTTTCACAACAAAATTTCATTTAATGGACTCATTATATACCCTCATCCCTTAAAAAGATAGAGAATAAGCCATTCTTTTTCGCGCTAAATCATTAAAAGTTTATGAAATAAATTTACACTTTTTTTATTTATTTCTGGACTTTTATTCTTTCATCTCCTGCAAGGTAGGAAAGAAGCGCCTGTCTGGCATGTTCCTTGTCAGTAGCCTCCACGGTTACGGTAAACTGATAGGCATGCTTCTTCATGCCCTCTTCGATCCTTTTGCTCTCTGCTTCAGCCAGCGACCTGTCCTTGGTGTCCTCACTGGTCATCTCCATGATGTCGTTTATGGCAAACTTTTTAAACTGCTCAAGGTGATTGGGGTCACCAGCCAGATACTTCTCGATCAGAGACAGGGTATGTCCGAGATTAAGGTAATCCCCATGAAGGAAGGTCTCCATATCAATGACGTTTTCATCCACGGTCTTTTCATCATCGCTCCAGGCCAGAGCCTTTTCCATGATGTCACTTGCACTGTCGGCATTTTCCTTTTGCCACTCAAGGACGTACCACTTCCAGATCTGAAGTCGTCTTCTGTTCACATCCACATCGGAGAGCTCAGACATCTTCTGGCAGGCGTGTCTTACGCCTCTGGAAACCAGGGCGTCAGTAGTCTGGGAGACCACATAGGTTCTTTCCTGAATGATCTTGTGTTTCTCGGTATTCTCTATGACAAGACCAAGCTCATCATCTGAGATGTACTTAAGGAACAAAGAGTAGTCTCCATGGCGCGCAATGACAACAGCCCTGTCGCGGAGCACAGTATCCTTGAACTCCACAAAGGACTTAAGTACATCGTCATTCTGGATATAGCGAAAAATCCGACTCAATTTTTTCCTCCGGTATGGCACATTATTGTCTGAAGAACGGAAGCTTCTTGAAATTCTCAATTCTGCAAGGCCTTCCGTAGTAGTAACCCATAAGATCAGAAATCGGGTACTGCCTTGCTATCTTGGCTGTCTCCTCGTCCTCAATACCTGTGTAGCAGGTTCTGATTCCCAGTCTGTGGGTAAAAGAGGTAACGGCCTCGATCATGTATTTAACCGTAGCATTCTGGGAAATGGTTCCCGTCAATGACGGAACCAGGTTGACCAGATCTATGGGAAGATGACTTACATAGTCCAGAGAAGCAAAATCCATGCAGTCAAGACCGATCTTGATTCCGCAGGACTTAATGAACTCAATCTGGCTCTTTAGGTGCTCAATGCTGAGCTGTCTGCTGCTGGTGGTCATCTCAAGGCAAAGCCCCGTTGCAGGATAGCCTGTCTTACGCAGAATCTCCAAAAGAGTTGTTCTGAATTCAGATCTTTCCAGCTGCATGAAGGCAAGGTTTACGCTTAAGTAAAAGTCCTTGTTGTTCCTTCTGATCTCCAGAGCATCCATAAGAGCATGCTCTAAAATCCAGTTCCCAAGTGAATAGAAAACAGGGTCCTGTTCAAGCCAGGGCACAAACTCCGCAGGTGAAACCGTCCCGTAGGGCTCCTTGTGCCACCTTACGAACACCTCCATTCCCACCAGTCTTCCGTCAACGGCGGAAACAATAGGCTGATACTCAAGGTAGAAGCCATCAAAACCATTTATTACACTATTCCTTACCTCGTCTACCAGCTCTATGCTGCTCTTGTTGTTATCAAGCTCATCATTGTGGAAGATGATAAGATTTCCATGCTTCTGGGTCTTGGAATAGTCAAGAGCATATTTGGCACTGGTATAGATGGAATGTTCATCCACGTTGTGGTCCGTTGCAACTATAACACCACCTGCCAGCTCTGCTCCGATCTTGCTGTCATTAACAAGGAGTGACTCCCTTGCAAAAGCCCTCATTCTGCCATAGAACTTCTTGATATCATCTATGGTCATACTGTCGGAAATAAAGGCAAGGGTGGTTCCATCACCCCTGAAGGCTCTGCCAAGATTCCTTCCCTCCTGCACAAGCCTTGTGGCTGTGGACCTTAGAATATTGTTACCGGTCATATAGCCAAAGCGCCTGTTCACATCACCAAAATCGATATAGTTGATAAGGAGAATGGAATACTGCTTAAGCTGGGCTTTGAGCTGCCTCATGTAATTGAGCATCTCGTACTGGTTAGGCAAAAGAGTTATGGGATCATTGTTGTCTACAATACCCTTATTGATGATAGAGCATGCATAGAAAACAGGCTTTCCCGCATAGTCCTTGATCACCACTCCCCTGCAGGAGCAGATCACATATTCTCCGTTTTTATTCTTAGCTCTGTACTCGAAAGTGGGATCTGTCTTTTTCCCCGAAAAAACAACTCCCAGATACTCTACATATTTGTCTCTGTCATCCGGATGGATCCTGGTCTCCCATACAGAGGAAGCGTTATAGATATACTCCCCTGCAAGACCAAAGTAGTCCACTGCATTGGCAGACCACCTTGATATGTTCCTCTCCATGTCGTAGACGTAGACATATCGGCTCCTTGACGTTACCGCGAAGGTATCAAAGATCCTGTTGATTGTGTCAAAATTTCCTCCCGCCATTACCTACTCTCTCCATCTCAGCGCTGGGATTCCCCGTCCTTACCAGCCTGCTGTCTTTTGGATTTAAACATCCTCTTGTTATAGTACATTGCGTCATCCGCCTTCTTTACTACATCTTCAAACTTGGTTCCGTCCTCAGGGCATCTTGCATAGCCCGCACTGATGGAAACCTTGAGGGTAACGTTACTGAGCGTTACATCACGGGCAACGTTCTGTCTCATTCTGGCGATGACACCCTCATAGAACTTCTTATCATGTGTACCGTGGATAACTACAACGAATTCGTCACCACCGATACGGAATGCCCTGTCTTTTTCTCTGATACTGTTCTGAAGCCTCTTTGCCACGATATTAAGGAGAGCATCTCCGGCATCATGGCCATAGGTATCGTTAACCTGCTTGAAGTCATTTAAATCCATGAATATAAGACCATAGGGGAGCTTCTTCTTGCTAAGCTCCTGCATATGCTCCTGGTAGCTTCGCGGATTGTTGAGGTTTGTAAGCGCATCCCTGTAGGAAAGTATCTCCAGTTCCTTGGCATTGGCCTTCATGGACATGTACGCTACCATAAACAAAGCAGCCAGCGTACTGATAATGATGGCTATAAGAAGTGAACCGATGATCTCATACAGGTTCATCCAGTTGTTCATGGGAGAAATGGCAATTGTCCAGTATCCGCCACCAACAGTGCTGATCATGGCCTCAACAGGCGCAGCAAGTTCCTTCTCGGAATACTCCATGATAACACGTTTTTCTCCGGTAATAGGGTTGTGGTCTATAAGCTTATACTCATAGCCACCTTCAGCAAGGCCCTTAATATCAACTGCCGAAAGAAAGTCTGAAAGCTTAAGAGTTACTGAGGCAAAGCCCCAGAAGGTATCATCAGAGACCTCATCAGAGGTATAAATAGGCTTTCTGATTATAATGCCGTACTCCCCTGTAGGAAGTGTAACAGGTGCCATGATCACAGAAACACCGGACATCTTACTGTAGTCGGAATAAACTCCCTGGACACCATCCTCTAAGAGGTTCTCCCTCTCTGCCATTCCGTTTCCGCTAAGGGGATATCTATAGCTTACAATTCCTCCCGGAGCCAGTGTGATATCAACGATATCAAGGAAGTCATTAAACACAGCATCCGCAGTCACCTGAAAGCTCTCCGGGGTAATCCCGCCTGCACTGCTTGATACCTGAATCTCCAACATTCTGGTGATATACTCTCTACTCTGGATCTCAGCCTGAATCCGGTTCCCAACAGATTCTGCTATGAATTCAGCTCTCTCCCTCCTGGAATTGGCTGCACCGGTAATATAGATAATCGCGATCACAGTCGTGATTATCAGAAAAATTACAAAGGTCAGGAGTCCTGCAGTAATGCTTTTTTTCTTCATCTTCTTATCTCCGAAAAGAAATAGATTAACAATGTCAAAAAAATAGCCTATATATGTTTATTTTAACATATTTGCACTAGCCGTTGTGGTATTAAAGAAAAAGCCGCCGAAAATCTGCAAAGTGTGTCCTTAGTCGCTGTAGCTTACATCCATGTTGGCAGCAATGCGATAGTCCGGATAGAGCTGCTGTATCTCCTGCAGGGTTGTCTTGAAGACTTCATGCATGTTGGGAACAAAGTCCAGAACCAGGTCGAAGCGGATGTCCTTCTTGTCGAAGTCGATGAAAAATCCGTGCATCTGAAGGATCTCTTTGTGTCCTGCCACAACCTTGGCAATGTTGTTCCTGACAGCTGAAATGTTCTCATTCTTGGTGTTAACGGAATATATTCCTATGGAAATTATGGAAATGTTGTGCTCAAGGTAAACCTTGTCCTGGATTTCTCTGGTAATCTCATCAATCCTGTCAGCAGTGAAGGTGTCCGGAATCTCGATATGGACTGAAGCCATTACTCTGTCGGGACCATAGTCGGAAAAGATAAGATCATAGGCTCCCTGAACTCCCTCCACCTCAGTGATGGTCTTTTTTACTGCCTTGGATACTGCCCCGTCAATCCTCTCTCCAAGGATCTCGCTTATGGTGTCACGAAGCATCTCAAGAGCTGACTTTATCATCACAGCCGCAATAATAGCCGCAAGAAAGGCCTCGATGGAAAGACCGAACAGGATATAGATAAATGCTGCCACTAAGGTCGCTGCTGAGATTATAGAGTCAAAGCTGGCGTCTTTGCCGGAGGCCACCAAAGACTCAGAGCGGTACTTTTTACCTGTGGCGACAAAGAACCTTCCAAGAAGTATCTTAACCACAACCGCAACTGCCACAATTATCAGCGAGACGTTGCTGTATTCGGGCCTTGCAGGGGAAATTACTGACTTAATGGACTCTATCAGCGCTGTAACTCCGGCATAAAGCACGATAAGTGATATTATCATTGCGCTTAAGTACTCTATCCTGCCGTAGCCATAGGGGTGTTTCTTGTCAGGAGCTTTTCCTGCAAGGCTCGTTCCGATAATGGTGATCACGGAAGATAGCGCATCACTTAAGTTATTAATTGCATCCAAAACGATGGCTATAGAACCGGAGATTATCCCCACTGCCATCTTGAATCCCGCCAGAAGAAGATTCACAATGATACCTATGATACTGGTTCGGATTATTACTTTACCACGCTCAACAATAGCAGATTCAGCCATTTTTTATACCTCTTCAAACATATAAAGTCTTGTATCACCGGTTCTCATGATCCTTACGTTCTCGTTGTAGCCTGTTCCTGAGTAGGTGCCGTTGAGCACAAGCCCCCTGGTGTTAAGAGCAGCGCCTGTTGCTGTGTCCTTCTGCTCCTCTCCACCCACATTAGCAAACTTATCTATGATGTGATGGATAATACCGTCCTGTTTAACATGAACAGGCGCAACAGCATTTATAAGACTTCCAAAGTCCTTTGCCCGTAGTGGTACAACCCTGTTGGTCACATTGTAGATCCTGTCATCATCAAGGCCCTTTGCTCTTATACATCTGTAGTCATTATTAGGTGTTGCTTTTCTCTCAACCGCAAAGGCAACAGCTTTCTTTTTATCTCTGGAGACGATCATATATCCGTCGTCAGGAAGTCTGTAATAATCCCCGAACTGGAAAAGAGCTCTCCACTTCTTGTAGTATTCAACCTGACCGGCGATAACCTTCTTGTCGGAATCATTCATCTCACAGAGGTTTAGCTCATATCCAAAACATCCCGCTGCAGCGATCTCAAATCTGGTCTCAAGAGAGATGTTGTTAAGTGTCTGATGGTTGGGACATGCGGAAACATGAGCGCCAACAGTGCTTGCAGGATAGCCGTAGCTGTAGCCCCTCTGTATATCAAGTCTGCAGAAGGCATCCGTATCATCGCTTCCCCATATCTGCGGGAAGTAGGACAATATACCAAGGTCAAATCTGTTTCCGCCGGCTGAGCATCCCTCAAAGAGGATATCAGGAAAGCTCTCTGTCAGCTCCTTCATGCATCTGTAAAGACCAAGGTAATATCTGTGCTGGAACTCACCCTGTCTGTCCGCAGAAAGCCCTGCGGAGAATCTGTCTGAGAATATCCTGTTCATATCCCACTTTACATAAGATATCTTCCCTGCGGAAAAGACCTTTTTCATGGATTCAATTACATAGTCCTGAACCTCAGTCTTTGAAAGATCCAGATTCATCTGGAATCTTCCCTTTGAATGTGCATGTCCCGGAACCTGTACAGCCCAGTCAGGGTGTGCTCTGTAAAGATCAGAGTCCTCGTTGACCATCTCAGGCTCTACCCAGATACCAAAAAGCATGCCAAGATCTGTTATCTTGTCCGCAAGCTCTTTTAATCCTCCGGGGAGCTTTTTCTTGTTCTCATACCAGTCACCAAGGGATCTGTGATCATCGTTTCTTTCGCCAAACCAGCCATCGTCCATGACAAACATCTCAATACCGCATTTTTTGGCTTCTTTGGCAAGGTTAAGAAGTGACCCCTGGGTGAAATTAAAGTAATTGGCTTCCCAGCTGTTGATGAGGATGGGGCGCTCTTTGTCCCGCCAGCTTCCTCTTACGATGTGCTTTCTTACAAACTCATGCATATTCCGACTCATGCCATTGTAGCCTTCTGCGGAATAGGCCATGACTGCTTCCGGAGCTTCAAAGCTCTGTCCCTTTTCAAGGGTCCAGGCAAAGCCCACAGGCTGGATTCCTGTCACAAAACGGCTCATGCTGCAGCCATTGGAAGAAAGTGCCTCGTAGTGGTTGCCACTGTATACAAGGTTAAATCCGATGCAATTTCCGTGGTTCTCATCTGCATCAGCTTCACTGACAATAACAAAGGGATTGGATCTTGAGCCGGACTCTCCGGCAGCAAGCTCCTCTGATGAAACCTTTCCCGCCTTACACACAGACTCCGACTTGCCCATCTCATAGGCCCATCTTCCGTGGAAGGAGGTAAACTTAAGTCCGGTCTCATAGATATCTATCGATGCGCTAAGGAGCCTTTCAACCTTCAAAGGCTCATCTGCATCATTGTAAATAACTGCGCTTCTTGTGATCACGTCGCAGTCAGGGAAAACAGAATAGATAAGGTCAAGCCTTGTGGCATATTCCTTGTCCGCCAGCTTTATAATAAGCTGCTGTGCTTCATTTGTATCATCATAGGAAGCTGGGAGGGTATCCAAAGCTCTTTTCCCTTTTCTGACCTCATAGTCGTAGAAAAGGAAGTCCACGGTAGATGACCCATCGGGATAAACCAGCTCAACCATAGGTTCCCTGATGTCTCCCTTTCCAAAGGAACTCATCTCAAGGCCCATAATCTCAAGGCAGAGATTTGGGTACTCGTCTGAGTAATAGTTCATATTGCCCCCGCCAAAATAGTGCTTTGGGGCAATGGCTTTCGCCGTCTTTTCCAAAAGCTCTTTTTCTGAAGCCTCCAGGTCAATCTCATCCTTCATCTTGTCATATTTTTCTTTTGACAAAAGAGATCCACCGAAGTGAAGGTGCTCCAAATGCCCGGATTCAAGCTTTCTGAACATATAGGATGTATTTGCGGTCTGCAAAAGAAATATCTTTCCATCAGCGTAGATCATTTAATTATTCCTCCAAAACATTGTTATTTCCTGATGCCGTTGATAATGATATCAATCATGCTGTTTAAGGATTCCTCGTAGCTAAGGTCTGACTTGGACAGTTCCTCAGAAGTAAGGAATTTCTCAATAGCTCCCTCTATTGTGAGTTTGATCACAGAGATAGGAATATCGCTCCTTATATAACCCCTGATCATGGCTTCCCGAAGGAGCTTTTCAGTCTCGTCCCAATCGCTCTCTATCCTCTTGGCGATCCTTCTGTACACCTGGGGGTGCTTGTCCCTAAGCTGATAAACCATTCTAAAGTCAATATTTCTGTAGTTATCGGGAAGGCAGACAATAACCTTGGCAATCTTGTCCATAAGGCTAAGATTCGGGTCATTGATTACCTCTGCCTCCTTGCTCTTGATGGCAGCAAAGCCATAGTCTACTGTGGCATAGAAAAGCTCGTCCTTGTCGTTGAATTCCTTGTAAATGGTCTTCTTGCTGATGTGAAGTTCCTTGGATATGTCGTCCATGGTGAACTTCATGCCCTTTTGATTAAACTGGTTGATAACAGAATCCATTATGCTCTGTCTTATGTTTTCCATGTATACCCCTCCTGCGTGTTTTATGAAACCATCATAGTAGCAGATTATTACTTAAGTACTGCCTTTAGATACTCCCATACATTTGCTGTGGATCTGACAGATAACTTCTCTTTTGTCGAGTGGATATCATTCATGTCAGGACCGATGGAGATGCAGTCAAGATTATCAATCTTATCGCTTAAAAGTCCGCACTCAAGGCCTGCATGGATGGCAAGAAGCTGAGGCTTTTTGCCGTACATCTTCTCGTAAACTTCTACCATATGATCTCTAAGAGCTGAGTGCTCCTTATATTTCCAGCCGGGGTAGGTTCCGCTTACTGTAACTACTGCCCCAAAGCTTCTGGCAATAAGGTTAAGTTTCCTTATCAGGTGCTCCTTGGAAGACTCTACGCTGCTTCTTACAGACTGTTCCAGAGTAACCTTGTCACCTTCAAACTTAAGTATTCCAAGGTTCAAAGAGGTCTCCACAAGGCCTTCAACTGATGCGCTCATGGCCTGTACTCCATCAGGCATTGCGCATATAAGAGAAAGAACCTTACCTGTATCCTCTGCAATAACTGCAAGCTCATTCTCTTCCTCTTTTGTCAAAAGAGATCTGATGCTCTCGTCACTATCAGGCTCCTTGTCATTGACACATATCTTAAGGCCGGGATCCTTGACTTCCAGTTCTCCCTTTATATCTGCAGTTGTTGCCTTGATGCTGTAGATAAAGGCCTCGAAATCATCCTTGTCTACCATTACTTCAGCCTTCGCTTCACTTGGGATAGCATTGTCCGCTACTCCGCCACTTAGGCTGACAAGATTAAAGTCTGCGCATTCAAGCGCTTCCAGAAGAGTCCTTGCAAGGATATTGTTTGCATTTCCTCTTCCCTTTATGATCATCTCACCGGAGTGTCCGCCCAGAAGCCCTGAAACACTCACCTTCGCCCTTACGCCGTTTACTCTCTTCTTTCCAACCAAAAGCTCTGAGTATACTCTTGCGCCGCCGGCACAGCTTGTGATAAATACTCCCTCTACCTCATTGTCGATATTGATCATCCTCTTACCCTTAAGGGATGAAAGATCTATGAAGGAAGCACCAAACATGCCTGTCTCCTCATCTGTGGTTATTACAACCTCAAGAGGTGGATGCGGGATGTCCTTTGAATCAAGAAGAGCCAGACAGTAAGCCACGGCAATTCCGTCGTCTCCTCCAAGGCTGGTTCCTTTTGCCCACACATACTCTCCGTCGGTGGTAACCTTGAGTCCCTCCTTCTTCATATCTATATCGCAGTCAGCATCCTTTACAGCAACCATGTCCATGTGTCCCTGAAGAATGACCGGTTCCTTAGTCTCATAACCTGCTGTTCCCGGAGCTTTGATGATCACATTGAGCTTCTCGTCCTGTGTAACTTCAAGGTTCCTCTCCTTAGCAAAAGAAACAAGATAATCACTTATCTTTTGAAGATTCCCTGAGCCGTGGGGAATGTTACAGATCTCCTCGAAAAAATGAAAAACCTGCTTTGGCTCCAAATTCTCAAATGCCATATGCTTGCCTCCGTAAAAAAACATTATAAAAAAAGAGTCTGATATATACTATCAGACTCCTTAATTTTACTCTTAAAAAACTATTTTTACAATAAAAGTTTCCTAAAAAATTCCCGGTAAAACTATTATGCAATCTTCTCTTTTGCAAGCTCTGCAAGTGTCTTGAATCCATCAGGATCATTAACTGCAAGCTCAGCAAGCATCTTTCTGTTGATGTCTACGCCTGCAAGCTTAAGACCATGCATCATGTTGCTGTATGAAAGGCCGTTGATCCTTGCTGCTGCGTTGATACGTGTGATCCAGAGAGATCTCATATCTCTCTTCTTCTGCTTACGACCTGCAAATGCAGATGTAAGAGCTCTCATAACAGACTGCTTAGCA
>DFGW01000155.1 GCA_002372465.1 Butyrivibrio sp. UBA3740 | reverse complement strand
TCTTTCATAGCTTTGCCGGTTTTCTTTTTCTTTATAAGAGCGCTTACGCCAACCTTATCGTCGACTGCTTTTGCAGCACTCTTTGCGCCGCTCGCAACTCCTCCTGCAGCCTTCCCGGCTTGATACGCAGCGTATTCGGCAGGATTATAAAAGTAACGGTACTTGCTTCCTACCTGCACTCTGGTAAAGTATTTATGGTTCTTTTTCTGAGAACCTTTCTTTCCAAAGCCAAAGAGGTGTTCAAGATGGTCATCCTGCCCTTCTCTGACTACGGCGTAGTATTCACTCATCTTTAACCTCACTCAAATGAATCTTTATATAATTTGTAAACAACCCACGCATCCATCAGGGCGGAAACGTTATCAATCTTCTGCTCGTAGCGATCCTTTAAAAGCTTCCTGTTTCCATTAGTGTCCTCGATGGTTATACAATTGCCCATCGTAAAGGACATGATCTCCTCATCAAACAAAAGCTTCCTATCCTCTGCAAGATGCTTAAGCTCGCCAAGCGGCACAGACTCGGTTCTGGCTCCCTGTATTACTTTCTCAACGCCAAAAGAGCCGTTCTCGCTCGTCCATCTTTCGATAAACTCTCTGGCATTGTAAGGGTCATATCCAACCGCTCGAACATCGTAAGCAACTCTTCCGTTGATAAAGTCATACAAATTCTCATACACCATAGTCATATCAAGAGCAGTGCCTGGCATGACGATGAGCGATCCTTCACTTAAGAACTTCTCGTACTTCATTCTCATAGCCATCGGAAGCTTGTACAGAGTCCGCTCCGTTATATAGCTTCTTGCCTTTACACCAAACCTGTCTCCGCCAAGCGGGAAGAGGAATGTAAAAGCACAGAAGTCGTCGCCTCTTGACAAGTCGCACCCCATGGCACAGGGAAGCTGCCAGAACTCTCTTTTCTTATGAAGCTTGGTTTCTTCATAAGTAAAGAAGTAAGTGTAGCCTTCCATCGGGATGCCAAACCTTTTGGCTAAAATATCATTTCGAGATGCCGGCGCTTTCTCGGCCCTTTCCTTATCAAGCTGGTAAGTTTCATAGCTTACCGTCTTTCCAAGGTTGGGATTGGCTTTGAGCCACATTGCCGGATTCTCGACTTCCTTAATGTCGTCAAGCCTGTAATAGAAGATTGAGACATGCGGAGCGATATAGTCGCCTCTAAGGATGGACATAAGCTCCATTTTGATCGTATCGCCAACCGAGTTTCGAACCGTTCCTTCAGATGAGATTGCAAGGATTGTGTATGTTTCGTTTTTACTTGCGCCCTGCTCCAAAGTACCGATAACGTCCTCTCTGATATCGCCCGAGAGCCATTCATCAACCGAGTTTATCGGGGAGTTAAGACCCTGAAGCTTATCAATCGACATAGGTCTGACCTCAAGGAGCGACCCAGTTAAGAAGTTCTGAATTCCCTTCTTTGTTGAGGCAAGCTTTACTCTATTTGCCTTAAGACCTGTTGTGTTCTGAAGAGAACCTTCAGTTAGAAACTTAAAGAAAGGACCCCTTGACCTTACAATCGCAGTTCGAATCGGCCCCATGACCTCTTCCGCCTGTGGCATCGTAGGTGCCGTGGTTACCTGATGTGTTGTTGCAGGGTTTACGGTTAATTCGTATGCCTGAATGCAGGCAACGTACATCGATTTGGCTGATCCTCTGGCCGTTATTATGTACTGCTTTTTGGTCAGCCTCTTTTTGTGCTTCCTCGTTACGTACCTACCGCCTGACTTATTCTGATACGGCTCAAAAGCACTGATTTCTTCGTAGTAATACCAACCGTAAAGCTCCTCTCCCCATAGCTTGAACGAATCCAGCAAATGAAGGTCAGAGCCATCGGTAAGCGTGAGCTCGTTTTCGCAGAACCTGATCCACCCTTCTACCGCCTGGTCGTCGTAGTAAACTCCCGGGTTTCTGATAAGGTCGTCGATCCTGTTCATTTCCATGGAGATCTCACGGTTTATTGGTATTTCGCCACGAAGCACTTTCTCCCTAAACTGTCCATAGTACTTAGGAGTTGCGGTGTTTGAAAGCATTAAACCAACTCCTTTTCTATGTTATAGTCCGAGACGCCTTCTGTTGTTATCGGACAAATCGGATGTTAAATCATCAAGATCTTTTAAAACCTCACTTATTGGTTTGCTACCACTACCCTTAGGTAACGTAATGTTCCTGGGTTTCGGAAGATCAGAAACCTTTGTGTCCCTTGTTGCGCTAGAGAAGATGCTGTAATCGCCATCCCCAAGCTTGAACCCAGAATCAAAGTTTGCTTTCGGCGTGGTAGGCGCAGGGTTAGACGCAGGTGCAGATTTTGGAGTAGAAGAATCATTCTTAAACACGCTCCAGTCACCTTCCTTCAGCTTGAACCCCTGGTCAATCATCCCATGCCCGCTCACGCTTGCTTGAAGTTTTCGCTGCTTCGCCTCATCGCTTTCGTTTTCCTCTCGCTTGGTTCCACTAACGCTCTTAAGCCAGTCAAGAGTTTCGTTGTCTTTGATTCGATCGCTAGCCTCTTTGAGCTGCTTCTCGGTTTTCTTCTGCTGGTAAGCCTCGCTTGCTTTATTTGCCGCATCCTTAGCAATCTTTCCGGTCGCACTCTTAATCCGGTCGAAAATATCAGGATCTTTGTTATTCATCCAATCTCCGATCGTCATCTGCCCATCGTCGCTATCATTAAGAATGCTCTTAACATCAAGCCCAAACTCTTTTCTAAGAGCCTGTAGAGACTGATGAGCACCAGCTACAGCATCGAGGGCTTTCTTGCCTGTTCCAAGCGTATCAATTACCTTATCGATCTTTGACTTTTCCTTAGGCATGTTTTTATTAACCTGCCCGATTGCCAAAGCTCTTGCAGAGGCTTCTCTAAGCTCGTCAGTAGTCATAGAGCCTCGAAGCTTCATGATTTCGTTAAGATCGGCATTGGCGATAGCTCTTTTCTTAGCCGCCTCAAGGTCGGCTTTAGCTTTCTCAGCTTTAGCCTGAGCCTTCGCCTCTTTCTTTTCGGCTCTTGCAGCTTTCTTCTCGGCTCTCTCTTTATCTCGGTCAGTCTTGGCTCTTCTTTTACCAGCAGCCTTCAGAGTACCGTCATAGTTCTGAAATCTTCGAATTCCCCATTTCTGGCCTAAGATTCCATGATGCTCTAAAAACGAGCCGTTTTCCATTTCTTCAAAGTATTCATGCATGGGTTTTACTCACCCCCTGTCTGGTCCTCCAGTGTTTTGTTATATGCACTCGAGCTGATCCCAAGAAGCGCCCCAAGGAACGTATCTACTGCGGCGATCGTCCCTACAACCTCAGTTGCATATGGAAACCCCCAGATCTTTGACAGTGCAAAGTAAAGCGTTCCCGCTGCCGGAAGAAGAATCTGCGCAATCCATTTAAGAAAGTCATACGTCTTATTACTCATCTTCATACATAAACTCCTTTCTTCTTGTCTCTATATCGATCTTCTCAGCCTCGTCCTCAGAAACGATCTTTAGTTTCTGGCAGGCCTCATAACCGATCTTTCCATCTCCGTTCCCACCCGCTTCAAAGTACGGCTGGGCGAGCATCTCCAAATTGCCTTTTTCTTTGACCGTGATACATCCTCTTCGCACGTACTTGTCACTAAGATAAATAATCTTGTCATGGCCGAGGGCAACCAGCATCTTCGACTGTGCTGATTCTTTGGCTTCTTCTTTTTCTCTCCGTCTATCTCTTCTCTGAAGCAGGTATATGACTAAACTCATAACTCCAGAGGAAGAGAAAGCGGAGATCAGTGCCGTAACAATTACCACATCGATCTTCACTTCTCTTCCCTCCTTTTACTTACTTCTCGGATTCGATCCGGCGGATCTCCTTACGAAGTTCCTCCCTCTCGTACTCGGTCTGGGCTTCGTCGTACATTCCCTCAAGCTTCGCAATCATGCGATCTTTAAGAGAATGTCCGCTCATGCCTCCATCTCGCGAGACATATCTACCCGTAACTGGTGATCTCATCGGCGCGTAAGCGTTTGTGTTGGGATTCATACCGTCCATGTAAACTCTGGGCATTACGTTGCGCCTTGAGTACATGGAAGATGAGTTATCCCATTCGCCAGACTCACCCATATCCGCATCATCATACATAAGCTCTCTGCGAAGCTTGTATGCTTTGCAAAGCATCTCAAGGTCGGCGGAGGTGAGATCTTTCTTTTTGTTCATATCCTCGATGCACTCATCAAGAATTTCCTTTGTCTTATAGGCAAGTTTATCCATTTTGATTTCTCCTCCTTTCCTTACATCTTCGGCGGCGTGATAAGGACGTTGGCTTTCTTCACCAAGATAGGAATCGGACTGGTATTCCGAATGCTAACGCTCTCACAGCACCCACACCAGATCTGAACATTGGCAGCCCGAGATACATTGAAGTACTCCTCTACAGCTGCAGGAGTAACTTCCATCTCAGTTGCCGGAACACTGTTTCCATCGAGTGTAATCGCTACCGTGATTGGCTGAACAGTTTCGCCTTCAGGAATGGCAATGTTTGCGCCAAAATCGACAAGGTAGTTTACGCTCCGTCTGTTAAGACGCCTGGTGTTTCCGGAAAGAAGAAAAACCCCGGTACCCTCTCTGTGCCTTACGCATCCGCAAAAGCAGGGGGCCGGAGTCTCGGTAAAGACAATGGTCTCGCCAGGATTAACCGTCTGGACGGCATTTGCTGAATATTCAGCCATGTGCCTCACCTCCTCAGCATCCGCAAGCGTTGAAGTTACCGCAGCCGCATCCGTTGGGATTCTGCACCACATATGCCGGGATCGGTGTCGGATTCAGAGCCTGGCGAAGAGTTGCCGTCTGAGCAGCATTATCGGCAAGGATCTGAGCCGTCTGGCCGTTCTGGGAAGCTGCAAGATTTGCAAGATTGATCTGAGTCTGAAGGTTCGCATTCTGAGCCTTAAGGGCATCGATCTCCTGCTGACAGAGCTTGTCGAGAATGGCCTGCGTATTCTGGTTCTGGTTCTGAATAATATCTCTAACCCCATTGGATACCGTATTGCGATCAGCGCAAGCCTCAGTCGCTACGGTATACTTCAGATCAGCAACGGCTGCCCGGTTATCGCAGCAACAGTTCTGAAGCCCCATGGAAAGCGAGTTGATTCCCTGGTTAAGTGAATTCTGCGCATTCTGTACAGCAAGGAGGCTGTTATATGCGTCAGAGCAGTTCTGGGTCGTCATCGCGGCCACGGATGCCTGAAGGCCGTTAATACCGCCCATTACAGCCTGCTGATCGAAACCTCTCTGCAGGTCTGCCTGATACCCGTAGAACTGACCGCCATTACCTCCATTGTTTCCGTTCCAGCCGTTTCCATTGAAGGCTGCGAACAGCAGAAGGATCAGGATGAGCCATGCTCCGTCCCCACCAAAAGAGCCAAGACCACCATTTCCAGTTACAGCGGCTACGTCAGCAGCCGAAAGCCCATTATTATCTACAAAAGACATAATAAAGCTCCTTTCTCCCGTATAAGTTACGGGTAGATGTGATATGTTTAGTTGCTTCTCGCGAGAAAAGAAAAGCCCGGGAGTTGCACCCGGGTTAGACTGTTCTCTTCTGTTAAATTAAAAAGAACCCAGACTAATGCCTGAGTTCTAAATGTGTATTAAATTGCCCTAAGTTACCTCGCTGTGCCTTAGTATCCCCACTTTTCAACGCAGTGCATATCAAGTCGGTCTGTCGCCCACAGCACTTTAAATGATATTTGATGCTACGTTTCAAGCCATGTTTAAGTAACGGTACAAGCTCTTTTATTTTCAACCCTCTGCCATTTCGCAAAATAAGCGATTCTTTTATCTTTGCGTATTTTTGCACCTTCATTCCCTTTCAAAAGGTATGAATTTTTGGCTTTGCGCTTTTTATTTTCACTTGCCATATCACCACTCCTCCACAATCTGGCCGTGGGGCAGGACTTCCCTGCATACAAGCATGGTTTTCTGCTTGTGTCCTTGTCTCCCTGTATTGGTTGGGTGGGAGCAATTAAACGACCCACAATATTGTGTGCTTTATTTCATGAGCTTTTCTCCGATTACTGCGCCAACGACTACAACAATAATCCCAATAAGCGCAACAAGCGTACCGACGATAATCATATGGCGTCTCCTTTAAATTGCCCTTTAACTTATAACCCACCATACTTTTTATCCAGATTATCGTGAAGGATACCCCACGCCTGATTGACTGCACGAACTATATCAGCCATGGCAACTTTTTCATCATGATCTTCAATCATTTCATCAACCAGATTTTTTACCTGATTCCAAGTGACGGAATAATCTTGTTCCATGTTTGCCCCCCTTTAATTAACTCGATGCAACTTCTGCGGGACGAATATTCTTCAGTTCTTCCCAAATCGTCTTGGCATACTGCTCACCGCCAAGTGTTGTATGATGGATTTGGTCAATAATGTATTCTGGGTGATACTGATTTATCTGTGATTTTCCACCCGCATCAATAACATGGACTCCATAATACTGCCCAATGCGAATCATTGCATCATTATATGCTTGTTGATATAGATCAAGGCTGTTTTTATGCAGTATTCTATAATCTGCCGTTGTTCCACCGCTTAATGTATATTGTTTACCTGTGGATTCTGTAATAAGCACCACCTCAGCATGACTATGCTCAAGGCAGTACGATATTGCTTGATGCAATGCGCCGTAAAAAGTTGTGTTTTGTGTATCGCCAATGTCCCCAATTGTTATTGCACATGCAAAATCATTTACAAACCCTTCGATAGTGATCAGATCAAAATTATCAAGATCATTGCTGTTCAATATAGCGTTAAGAATGTTTGATGATCCGCCATGAATACCATTGCTACCAAGTGTACCACCTGCGATTCCTCGGTTTGTGACATTTAATCCACTAAGATTTTTTAAGAACGGAACATATTTTCCTGTAACTTCACCAGTTTCTTGGTTTATGTATCCCGTGTCAGTAATAGATGTTCCGAATGCACACCATTTTTTCCCGGCCCAAGGGCTTCCAACTTCGGCAACAAGGGTTCTTACAGTATCGCCAATCTGATTTTTTGCGCTATAGGCAACATACTGATTTTGTTTCGGCACTTGCGCTTCCGTGTTTTTGCTCATAAAAACACGCATATATTGTGCAGTTGCCGGGATATTTGATGTACCTTCCGCTTTCACATAATTCCCACTTGTTCCACTTTGAGCAGTAATTCCAGAGACAAAAACATGGTTAGCGTTATAAAATGCTATTGCAACAGCTGGCCCGTAAATATAAGCGATAAGATATTCGATGGCAGATTCTGGGATTACCTCAATATAATCGGAAACATATCCATTGGTGTACGTTTGAATGTCTCCGTTTGTCTTGATATACCCGGTATTGCCAGCCGATGAGAGATCGGAGTACGATTTTGACGCCGATACAATAACCATTAAATTGCTGTCAACACTTTCCTGTAGTGCGTCCGTCCGTGTTTTAAGATCGGCTACATCGTCCTTGATACTTGTTGTAATATATTTTTTTACAAAGGCGTAAGGTAATGATCCACCGGATACAGACGATGTGCTTGTAACAAGCAATTTTGTCCCACCTTGCGGTACAGTAAATTCTTCCGTGGCATAATTCGTACCTTTGTGGTTTTCCGCTTTAGCTATAATATTCAAATTGTCATCCGTGACAACCCAGATTCTCGTCTTTTCCGTGTTACCCTGACATGCTTGTACTTGATATTTTTCCCCAGCAGTTACCGGATACGGATCAAATGTTACCCATCCGCTGTTTAGCAAGGACGCTCTAACCGCAACATCCGTCTCGATATTGTAAAATGTCTGCGTGAGATAGCCGCTTAACGCAACCGATTCCTCGATAGTTTGAAAATCAACCGCATCTTCTAACTGACCAGTTAGGCTCTTTAAATCTTCCTTTAACGAAGAAATCTCATCTCCAGTTTTCTTAGCATCCGCCGCAGCGCCCTCTATTGTCAAAGCGTCGTCCACAACTACCGCAGATCCAACAGGATCCACGTGCTCGTTAAGCCAGCCCGTTACATACTCGCCAACGCCGCCACCAAGCTCCTGCTCTATCTCGGCCACATCTGAGTAAAGGCCGGCAACTCCTTCTTCCAGTCTGTTTAGATTATCGGCATTGATGGGAGTCTCAGTTGAAGGGTAGTTCTCCCAGGTAAGCCGCCTAAAATCTACTTTCATACTACCTCCTATCTTCTGTTAAAAGCTCCGGCGCTTTGCCTTGCAGACTCATACATCTGCTGATTGGCCATACCAGAGTTAAGCATCTGCTGTATGATCATGTTAGGATTGGCTCCATTTTGAAGCTGATTCATTAAAAGGTTATACTGCTGAGGGTTGATTGATCCGTTCTGGTAGCCCTGCTGCAAAAGACTCATAACCGCCTGCTGCGGATTCTGCCTGGCCATGCCTATAACCTGCATCATGTTTAAAAGATTACCCATTAGACTCACCTCCAAGCTCGGATAAGAGCTTATCTAGCTTCTTAGACAGGCCCTCAAACTCTTCTCTCGACACCCCAGTATTTGAAGGAGCTTTCGGTGTAGTCTCCTCGAACGGAAACTCTCTAAGCGTCTCCGGAACTCCGTTTGTAGAGGTGGACTTGAGCCAAAACTTCTTAAGATTAAACGAGAGAAGCAGAACCGTTACTCCTGCTGCTACCGGATAGTTCTTAACCTCATCCTCCGAACTTACAAAGATCGTCATGATCGAGCCCGGGGTCTGCTGGGCCTGAGGAAGAGGAACCACTGTCTGAGGCATCTGGTTAAAGTTCATACCTGTTGGTGTCTGATAGTATGGATTTGTATTGTAAGCTGTCATTTGCTATCTCCTTTCGTAGTAATAAATTGGAACTTCCCATCCGGAATCCCATGTGTCATAGTAATCGCCATCTATGACCGCCACTACATGGGACCCTGTAGCGACTAGAAATCTACCCTTAGGGTGATCCATACAAAACTCTTTAATCGTATAGCAAGCAGGGCAGGTGTCTGGTATTACGTGCCTTCTATACCCGTTTAAGATTAAGTACTCGCCCCAGGACGTGTTAGATGAGGGCATCTCCGACAGATAATAGCTTGTCATGGAAAGGTCTGCATGAGTGTCTCCCCATGACTGGTTCATCAGGACCGAGATAGCCCTTACAGTACAGTCGCTGGTATTCTTGTTTACCGGATTTGCATTAAACCTGACGAACATCTCCTATCTCCCTTTTATCAACAATTCTCCACTCAAGCTCCTTAACATTCTCGTTCATCGCATTCATGAGGATGCCGGAGGTTGGAGGATCGAAGTAAAGAGTAACTTTCTTAGACAGGTAGGTTTTCGCCTCAGGGATCGACAGGCCGAGAGCTTTTTCGTTCGCAAGGAATGCATCCCACGAGCCTTCGTCCTCGTCAGAAATCTGATAGCCGTACACCCCGACTCCAAGCTCGTTAAGCGTGCCAAGAACAGTGTTCGTGTACTCGATGATCTCGGCGTCGAAGGGAGTATAGTCAGGGGGGAGGTTCTTTTTAGCCGTCTCCAAAATGCTGTCCGTGTTCATTTTTCTCACCTCCTAGATTTTCTTGTTAGTAAGTCGTCCTATCGTTGTGTTCCAAATCTTCCTGTCAAGCCTTCCAAGAGGTGTGTAGTTATGGTAATCCTTAAAACTCTTCTTGGTGCTTTGTTTAGACTGCGTGTATTGCGAGTGCTTTCCGGCAATATCAAGTGCGGCTCTAATGTCCGCCATAGATGTTGGCTTAAGGCTGTTTACAAGCTCCTTGTAGCTTGGTATGCCTTTCTTCTTTTTCACGGCTTCAACCACTTTAGGAGCACCATACTTTACAGCGGCAACGTCTCTTTTAACTCTGTATTTAGCCTGATTTACAAGGGCTGAGTTTGCCTTGTGAAGTTTACTAAGGCCGGTCTTATTGGCTATACTCTTTGCTTTGTAGGCAGCAACTTCGGCCGGCGTATAGAGATAACGGTAGCTATCTCCTTCCTGTACCCTCATCAGGTACTTGTGATTCTTCTTCGAAGATCCTTTCTTTCGCCCAAAGCCAAAGAAGTGCTCTAAATAGGCGCCGGAAGAATCTCGTACTACAGCGTAATATGTACTCATAATCCTCCTATTTCCACGGGCATGTGTCGTTAGGCTTCCTCTCTATCGGCAGTTTTGGGAGCATGCGCTCTGAGCCGTAGTGGATAGCCTGATGCGTGTCAAATGTCGTGGTTATTAAGTTGTTTAAATCTAATACTTTGGGATCTCGATTAAGAATATCTTCGATCGTGATTGGATTGATGTGATGAATGTAGGCGGCCTGATTGTGGATTTCGAAATCCGGGTGGGCAAGGTCGCATCCCTTATCTCTTTCGATGACTATGTTCCGTATCCTTCGCCATTCAGGATACTTGTACAGCATCTGATTTAAGTAGCGCCTTGAACCAAAAGTGGCATTGCCGACTTGCCCGGTTATCTTAAGATACTCGTATCGATCATGGAAATCTGGGATCTCAATTAGCTCCAGATACGTCTTCGTCATCTGGTGTGGAGGATCTGTAAGAGCTGAACGCTGCCATAGCATCTGAATACATGGCTTCGATTCTCTTTGCGCTCTCCATAGCCTCCGTCTTTGCTTTCATATACTTCTTCTGTTCTTCCATGATCTCTTTTTCAAGCCTCGCCTTTGTAGATCCACGTCTTAGAAACTCTACGGTCTCCTGAGATGTGGCAGTACCATTCCTGATTCGCTGTTCGACTAGGTCATAGGCTAGTGCAATAAGCTGATCCTCTCGCCTTTCCAAGGATCTAGCCTTTCTAGTCATAGGTTTTGAGGAAAATTCAGGAACCGGTACCGTCTCAATTGGTACTTTCTTCCTTCTTCCCATAAAAATTGCTCCTTTCTTTGCCTAATAGACATCTATAGAAACACAAATACCGCTGAACGTGAAAGATCCTCACTCGTTCAGGCGTAAACGAGGCTCAGGGGAGGCCGAAAGGAGACAGCAGCACTTGTGTTTCCATAGACATTTACTAGGTTGTAGGGTACTTTAGGTTGGTTTGTAGTGAGTTTCGGAGAAATATCAGTGCAAAACTTGTAGAAATATCAACCCCCGGAGAAATTTTGAGGAGGGCGCCGATGCAAAGGGGGTGGCCCTTTAAAGACCCCCTCCCCCCTATTTGATTCCCAAACTCCCATGTAAAATATGGCCATTCAAGCCGTTAATTGGCTCAAAACAGCCATAAATATAGCATGAGAGCTTGGGAACACTTATGGAGGATACAACATGAAAATATAGCAATCAAAGGTTGCCACTTTTCTACAGGTTTGGGGTCGAATTCGCTACAAAAATATAGCTAAACAGCAACGGAATCTCTATACACTTTGTTATAGATAGGAATTAGTATGTCTGCATCATGAGGATATAGCTTTACATGCAGACCATAAGGATCAACTTCTAGCAATCTCTGACAACCAAAGTCAACAAGTTCTTCTTGTTCTTCCATAGGCAAGTCACTAGAAGACTTGGACAGAATAGCAATCCATTGATCTGTATGATAGCCATGCCGTGTGTCATGGTCTAGCCACTCGTGGTAGTGTGTAAAGGGATTCCATGGGTTGTCTATAGTAGTAATCATATAATCACCCATAAATATACTCCTTTCTTACTTCTTACCATTAGTGATGTTGTACACACTGCTTGTAGATATACCTAATCTATCAGCAATCTCTTTACCGCTATATCCTTGTGCTTTCATAGCCTTGGCAATAGACTCTTTTGCAGAAGATATAGCTACAGAGTGCTTAGGCATGGCACGCTTTTTAAGCTCATCCATGTCGCAATGCCCAAGTATATTTTCAAGCTTATTTGGAGATATAGCGCGCGCCTGAATAGCTTCCCATTCGCGATCAGAAATAACGATCCGGTCTTTGCCATTAGGATTATATTTTTTCCTGGAAGCCGTAATGGCTTGCCCACTAAATTTACGCTCTTCCTCATAAGTCATCTCAGGATTATCGCGTTTTTGATAAAATAACTTCCTATTAGCGTCAAGCTGCGCTCGTCTTTCTCTTGGTGCGTTCTGAAGCGCTCTCTTATATTTATCGTCAAGAGATTTAACTTCTTCTGCATATTTTTTCTCAGCTTCAGGGTCCTTTTTATATGTAGTGGTGCTTAACCACTCTTTTCTTGCAGCATTTCCTAAAGCCTTCATTTGGTTAGCATATTCTGCGTAGTACTTCTCTTTTAAATAACCGGGGTTATCTTTGCTTCCACCAGACGTAAGAGAATATGCATCGGAGTAGAAATCCATCTTTCTGATTTCACTGGTCTTGCCTTTTGTTTTAAGCTCTCCCTTAAAATCAGATTCTTCTGCATAACGGCGGACTTTCTTTCCAGGATTAGCAGGATCATTCACTAAATAATATAGTCTGTCACTGTTCTTATCCCGATTAACAATAACCTTGCCGCCCTTCTCATACTCTTTTTCAGAAATATACTTTCTTATTGGCTTACCAGTGGTTGCATCCACATCGTCGTAATATGACAGACCAGTCTTTCTTTCCTTCTTGACAGTTACATATTCACCAGTAGAAATAAGACGATCCTTAATATTACCGCTAGTGGTGGTCTTGCCAGTAGTCTTAAATATCTTCTCACCAGTTTCAGGATCTATAGATCTCTTTATTTCTCCGGTCTTCGGATCCATAGACTCCTTTGTTGCAAACCAGTCTTTTCTCTGGTCTACATGGATAGGACTCTTTGCTCTGGATATGATAGTAGAAGCTCCGCCAGTTTGATATATTTCCTTAAGCTCTTTGATTCCATTTTCTTTCTCAGACCGTTTCCAGTCGAGCTCGTGCTTTTCAGCATCAATAACAACCATGGAATGTTTAACGGCTCTTGCAATATGATCATCCGGCGCACCTTTAAGCGTCATATCCGTAATAAGATTGGATACTTTACCCATCTCCTGCTGTTTGAGCTTATTGGTAATAACCTGCATTCCCTCATATTTAGGATATGCTTCCTGAGGATCAAAATCCTTAAGCTCTTTTAAAGAGTCTTTAGATTTGATCCTTACTTTGCTACTAAGTGGAATAACGACAACAGTATCGCCATCGAAATCAGCGCCTGACAATTTAGCAGCATTTTTAGAATTAATACCAACAGCATCCGGCACATCGCCTAATATCTTCTGTGCCACAGACCCTTTGTTTCTAACTGTAAGCTCAGCTATCTCAAATGGTCCTGCGTGGGGATATCGAATGCATGCAACCCTAGTTCCGTCTTTGTAGTTAGGCGCATATATTTCGTTATCCTTAAGTTCAGGAAATGGCAAAATAACATGTGTCTGCTGACCAGGAAATGGTGCCGCTTTAAGTTCAGCTGCTGCAGAGTCGCATTTGTCACCAAACTGAATAAGAAGATTTTTCTTAATAACAGGATTTTCCAATCCTTTGATCTCTTCGTATTCAAGTTTCTTATATTTTGCGGCTAAGCCAAGCTGTCTTTCGATAAGCTCTTTAGGCTGCTTGGATAAGAACTGAGAAGCAAGATTTTTATCCCACTTCATCCATGTGCCTTCGGCATTAACTATATTTGCGGCGGAAACATGTCTCGTTCCATCTGGAGCATCATACTGAAGCTGAGAAGATATCTTATCATCAATACTTGCGCCAAACGGATTATCCCAATTGATCTCTTTAGTACCGTCTGCATTCTTCTTGGTCTTCATCTGCTTTAAGACGGTATTATCGCCTTCGCCAAGCATGGGAGTGCCTTTGTGTTTATTTGTATTGAATATGACATCGTATCCTTCAGGAATATCGTCAGAATACCGACACATGCCTTTAAGATAATGAGTATTATCAACGCCCATTCGTATCTGGGCATAACGAGATGCTCCGATTGAAATATCATCTACTCCGGGGCGAATCTCAATAAGACCATCTTTCTCTTTACCGCCATCTTCGGCATACCTGATTAAGACTCTGTCTGAAGATATACACTCTACTTTGCGAAGACCAAGCTCTGTAAGATCGCCGTTACCATCATAGACTTTGGGTTCATCTTTTACTCTGGCAATATCGAATTTGTGCTCAAGCAGATCAGAATATGTTACATCCGGAGCGGTGAGCGTCTTGATGGTAACCATGTTGCCAGGAGAGCCCATGTTACGAATATAAACAAGTTCCTGATGATAGCCCTTATCCTCAAGCAGAGCAATGGCGTTATTAAGATTACTTGAGTTTGTACCAAGCTCAAGCTCGGTTCCCGGGCCTACATCAATATACTTCTTCTTATCGACCAAAGCTTTCAAAATATCAGCCGTCTGTTCAGCGGCATCTCTCTTACCAGATTTAAAGTCGTTGATCCATCCTCTGATAGTAGACTCATTTACAGCCTTGCCAGTATCTGTAAATTTTGCCATCTCTTCGCCGATCTTACGCTTGCTCCAGTCAGGATGGTCTTCTTCATATTTAGCAGCCATCCTCCTAAGCTCAGCAGTACGATTCTTTGTAGCAACGGCATAATCTTTGGCAAGCTTGTCTGTTGATGGTTCTCCTTTCTTATTTACGCACCCAAGCTTTTCAGCTATTTCAATCTCTTTAAGTCCCTCTCGCCTGAGTTTGCGGACCTGATTGTAAAAATCGAAATATCGCTGATAGCCATCTTCTCCAGATCCCCAGGGATACCGTCCAGAATGCCCGCCATTAAGATGACCAACGCCATAATGTGATAAGAAATCACCAGTCTCATCAACGAAGTACACTACCTTCACCCCTTTCAAACTTACTCGCAACGTCGTTTATATGTAAAATAGTATTGAGCAAGGATTTAATTTCTTCGCCTGTAGGCTGCTCAATATATATTTCGCCATTTTGATAAATCCGAGCTTCAAAGTTAGTTTTAAGAGGGTCGAGTCTGTTCTCATAACAGTATAAAGCGGAATAAATAAAGACCTGCTCAATCTTGGCAGGCCTTGAACCGGTTTTCAGATCAGATATTCTAAGCAGATTGTCTTTAGGATAAAAACGAACAGCATCTGCAGTCCCCTCAATTAGCTTGGATACCGAGAGCTTTTGCTCAGATTCCATCCTAAAGCCTATTGAATCACAAACAAACATCTTCACAGATAAGAACGCTTCCCCGGGAAGATATCGAAGATGGTTAAGAAATGTCGAGCCAATTTTAGGATCGTACAGCTTTGATGTCTCCATCATGTACTTATCGTAAATATAACTCTTAACTCCTCTCTCAACTTCTCTTATACCGGAGGGCTTGGATCCTAATATAATCTGATGCGATGCCCATTCGTGTATCTCCGTTCCAATATCCGAACGATACTTGTTCTTGAATGCTTCAATAACCTGCGCATCCGTATACCGTACCCATGATGGTTGGCTAGGAGGGAACGGCGCGTGCGAAATGCTTGTCGAGCTCATGAAGTATTACCTCCTCGTTCTCAGGAAAAATATAAGCGGCAAACGACATCTCGTTTAACCGCTTAACATACCTTGGCTGATTAGCCCTTGTTCCTGTTTGTTTTTTAAGTGCTTCTTTCTCGCTCTTCTTCACCTCAAGCACGGCCCAATAATCTTTATACAATATCGTAAGATCAGGAATGCCACTCTTGTAATTTGGGTCATTCTTTAGAACCATACAGCCGGGATAGCGATCTTTAAGCTTTTTAATGAGATCCTTTTGAAAGTCTCTCTCAAGCATTAAATCACCACCCTTCAAAGAAAAATGAGAACAAAATTGCTTGTTCTCTTTCCTATTCTATTATAGGCGAAAAAATGCGCGCGAAATTGTTACAAAATTGTTAAGTTGCATTGTCTCTAAAATTACCTACATTACACCATCCGCACATGTCGTCATCGAACCAGTTTTCAAACTCGGCTTCCAATATACTTCCGCTATAGCCACGGTCGACTAAATAAGCTTTGAAAATATACTCGGAATCAATAACGTCAAAGTCTTCATCACACATATCACACTTCTTCATGTCAACCTCCTTAGCCTATAGAAATATAAACTAAGGAGATTGTACGTCACCTGCGTTTGACTTTCAAGTAGGTGTTCTCGTTAAAGGATCTCTTTTGCTTCAATGCTCTTGCTATTGCCAGATCAATGGGAGCGGCGCTCGAAAGATGATAGTAATATAACTCATCAAATGGAGTGTTCATCCTATCGATCCTTCCTTCCGCCTGCTTGGTCATGCGATAGCTGTAGGACTGTGAGAAGAATATCATACAGTTGGTAGTTATGCAGTTCCATCCTTCGCACCCGGCAGAATATTGAACCAGGTAAAACCATCTTTCAGAGGAAGGTACTTCAGAGTGTACTTCTCCGTTCCATTCGCCATACTCAATGCCAAGTTCTTGTGCGACTTCTCTGAGCCTGTGGAGCTCATAGGAGAAGTTGTAAAAGATGATGATTCTTGTATGGCTTTCAGCAGCTCGTCGAACAAAATCGTATCTACTATCATTATCGTTTGCTACCTTTCTAAGTAAATAAAAGAGCTTACCAGTTTCTTCAATAGGCTCATCATCATATGGATCCCATCTGTCTTTCCAGACCGTCTTATACAAAACCTTATCGTAGTTGAAGCGCAAATATAAATGCTGAGGATGTGTGTGCCTGTCAACAGGAAGAGGAATGGAAATGTCGGCTTTGTGTTTTAAAAGCATACTCTCGTCAAGATACTTCTCAATCTTCGGGTATTTGGCAAATCTTGAGAATACACAATGCACCCTGTTAAACTCAGTCTTGTTCTTATAAAACCCGTTTGCCACAAAGACAGGAATATAATCTTCCCACTTATCGCCAGGTGTTGCGGAGAGAAGTATCCACCTGTTCTTCCTTGCTATGTTTAAAAACGCCTTTACCCAAGCGCCCGAACCTACGACTCTTTGCTCATCAAATATAAAGAACGCGCCATACACATCTTTATACTTCTTGATATTGTTCCATGAGTCAACTACAACCTTCCTTTTTATCTTAAAAGGCAAAGCCTCGTCTTCCCACTCTTTAGAGTCTCTTTTCTTTGCTGTTGTAATAATATAAAGATCGCGGTCAGGGCAGTCTTTAACATAGTAGGCCAGAGAAGTTCTGCTCTTTCCTGACCCAACGTCGCCGACAAGAATACAGCCATTCTTCATCTTCCTTACTGCATCAATCTGATGAGCGTTAAGTTCAATATTCATCGCTGTACCCAAGCCTTTTCATTTCTCTCTCTCTTTCTTCTTCCCGTTCCAACACCTCCTCAATGCAATACCTTACAAAATCACTCATAATCAGTCCACGCTTAGTCGTATGCTGAAGGAGTCTGTCATAAACATTATCTGTAAGTCTTATATTGAGCCTGTTGTTCTTCTTTTTGCTCTCCTCTTTTTTAGGACGGCCTATTTTATGGGACACAATTCTTACATTTCTTATCGGCACATAAATACCTCCTTTAAAGTCACAAAGGTGCTTAATTTAGAGGCGACAAAAAATACCTAATTTAGAGGCGACAAAAAAGAGCAACATACTTTTGCGAAAAAACTCTATTTTAAAATTTTTTTTCAGAAATAAATAAAAATGATAAAATATATTGCCCATTGTTGACGTTTTTGTCGCCCCTAAATACAACGGCACACATATGCTTTGCAATCCGTACTTTTTGTCGCCGCAAAAATACCGACTTTAGAGGCGACAGAAAGTCTCGAAAGTTCAATTTTGCTATACTAACTGTTGACGTTTTTGTCGCCGCAAAACTAACTGTTGACGTTTTTGTCGCCTAATATCAAATATATTTGACATTTTTCAACTTTTTGTCGCCGCAAAAGTCACCAAAAATCACTCATCTGAAAGAGGTACACCGGCCCATTTCTGCTCTAAATAGTCGTCCTCAAAGTCGTTCCTGCCGCCCGCAGTCTCATCTAACGAGAACCAAAGCTCATTGATGACAGCCGTGCAGGGCTTCTTCGGATCATACTTATACGGTCTGAACCCGATGTCGATGTTCTTGATATGAGCGGTATCAACCAGAACGAACTGATCAGGCTGCAGGAGCTCCGGACCGTTATCTGTCTGCATCATGATCTTCGGGCTCGGCTCTTCCTTCCCTGTCCTCCTGTTAATATAACTTTTAAGTCTCGCCCCAACGGTCCTGCCGTTCTCGTCAAGAACCTTATCCACATAGCACACGAACTTGATAAAGTATCTCTCGCCCTCGAACATGAGCGATCCGTCCTTGTTCTTGTGGTACTTATCCTCTGCCCTGCCGACAAGGAAATCATTCTCTCTCAGCCCCTTGGCAATATCATCCTCATCAAAATAGATGGTGATGGCTCTCTGCGGATCCTTGTTCGGATCGTCATAGATCGACCTGGTGTGAGCTCCAGCAAGGTTTGAGAACTTAATATCGGTAGCTCCGTTGATTCCCTCAAGTGAATAGCCATACTTTCTCTCTGTAAATCTCATACTTAATTCTCCTTTTCTTTTAATGTCTTTGAAATATCAACAGTTCCATCATCGCCATACGTGATTGTCTGGCAGTCGCAGCAAGGGTAGATATCCCTGCCCTCGACTTGAGACTGGATTGCGCTTGCATAAAACTCACATGTCCTGCAGTGCAGGATATCATCACTTGTCATTATCCACTTCGTCGCTATGCTGCTCGCCATCATTCTTCTCCTTTACTATTGGTGTATAACCGACACATTTTCCGTCGCCGCGCACCGATGGATCCATCTTTCTATAACAGCAAGGATTTAAAACCCAGCCGTAAAGATTATGGCAGTTATAGCATTCTTCTCTAAGATTAGGCGTCTTCATCACTCCTCCACTGGACCAATCTCGGTGTGATGAATAATCTTCTGATCCACCTTCTTACTATCAAGGAACTTAAAGCGATTGGTGGACAGCTGAATGATCTTACCATCCTCAAGCTCAATAACGCCAACAACCTCTTCGATAAGGTTGCCCTTCTTGCCGGTCAGGGTTCGCGTTCCGAACCCATGAAACCAGCCTTTCTTTCCCTCGTATACAGCTACATTAAAAATCTCTACAGGTCTCATATATATTCTCCTTTCTTAAAATGGAACCTCTTCATCAACGCCCTCTGGGATGTTCAAAGCATCCGCAAGTGGGTCGTCGTCTTGTACAAACCAGTCAAAGTTGGCATTTGGAAGAGCGCAAATATCATCCTTTGCCTCATCAACAAGAAGCCTGAAATACTCAAGATCTATCTTGTCTTTAAGACCTTTCTCAACTACATCTGAGCTCTCAAGCCACCTGAACTTCTTTCCTCCAAGACTGGTTCCGCCGACTGCATACCTCTTTCCATTAGCAACACGGTATAAATATCCACCGCCAGTTCCATCCTCTACCGGAACGAACTGCCCTACCTTGCCAACGAACTTGAGACTATGCCCGGCTCTGATCTTGCTATCAAGCTCTTCCATCTCTTTTTTGGCTTCTTCTAAAGATGAAAATGCTTTCGGAACCTCGCCCTTTGAAAGCTTGCCTGATAGATACTTAAATCTCTTCTCCTCTGCTGTCACATCCCCAAGGCCTTCATTTAGGTCAAGATACAGAGCGTCTTTTGTTGAGAATGTCTGGCAGTAATCATCAAAGTAGATAGGCTTGTGAGTAAATAAAGTCTTTCTGATGACTTCATTCTTAAACTCATCCGCCTTGAATGACCACGAGCCGTCTTTAAGCTTTCCGACATACGCGGCATCATTTAAAAGTGCGAACTTCTTAAACTCAGCCTCTGTCTCAAACTCGTATCCATACTCTCTGCCAAAGTCGACAATAAAGTCCTGAACTCTCTTGTCCGCATTTGCAACCTTGATTGAGTCTGTCTTGATGTGAACAACCGTATATCCCATCTTCTCTATCTGGTCTTTTAAAACCATCATGAAAAGATTGCCGCGCTTAGCAACGATGTTGTCGACATTTCTTGAGTCTTTAAACTCATTGTTAAAGCCGGCTGATGTAAGACCGTAAATAGAGTTGATGATGATCTTAAGTGCCTGAGCCATGTCTTTGTATGACTCATCATTAAGAAATGGAATAAGCGCTCCGTTAAGGTATTCTCCTGCCTTCTTAAAGTCCTTATGCTTAACTGCAATCCTCGCAAGCACCAGTTCTTTAAATATCTTTGTATACCTTGGTCCAAAGAGTACCTCTGCGATGATTGAGGATGGATATTGAGACGCGATATCGCCATCGTACACATCTCTCCACATGCCTTTAAGACTAAACGTCCTTCCGCCTTCTCCTCCGTAGTCTCCCATGAAGAAGCTCTTCTTGCCCTTCTCGCCATACCGATCAAAGACATATCCCGGGAAGAACGGAAGAATGCTCCATCCCTTTGGCAGAACCTCTCCTGGAATATAATCTCTTTTCTCAGGAAGGCCTTTCTCATTCCAGACTCTGAATTTGTAGTCCTCTCCAAACTTTTCGACATACTCTTTGTATCTCTCATACCCAACAGGCTCTGACAGATCTCTGTAGTTGAATTCAGTCTGGGGATTTTTGTTGTTTCCAAATATCGTCCTCTTGGAAAGAGTGTTTGCGGTATCTCTTGCGCTTGCGTTAATTGAATCGCCATGAAGTGCATGAACCAGCGATACCTGGAAAAGACGAGCTTTGTAGAAGTTTTGTGTGAAAAGATATACAGCCTCTGTTGCAAGTACGTCGTTTTTGCAGTACTTTACAATCTCATCCCACTTTTCTTTAGGAGCAGGCTCGTTCCATGGAATATCCATCTCCTTGTGAGTTGTAGAGCCCCTAAACGACGCAACGGCCCTTATCTGATCTTCGTTGTAGCCCTCTTTCCTGAGTTCTTCGTCAGAGAAGTTAGAAAGGCCAGAGAGCATGATCTCCCATTTCTTAAGGCTCATTCCCTGCCCTGCCGCCTTTGTATACTCATATACGTCGCACTCAACCATTCTCTTGGCATCCCACGATTTAACATCCTGGCGATTTTCATTGATCATGGCGTGCGACAGGTTATAAAGCTGCTCATTACTATCGCCCCTGCTTGCGGCCCAGAGCATGTGGCAGTCATACTCTAAAATGTTAAAGCCAATAAGAGAAAACTTATCGAGAAGATCTTGCACCTCGTGAGGCTTTGGATTTATCATTGCCACAACGTTAGAGGGGATAAGGTCAGTTCCAAGCATTTTCCAGCAAACAAGAAAAAGACCCGGATTGTCGCCCTTTGGGCGGTAGATCTCAATATCAATGACGATCTTTTTGCCGGACGCCTTCTTGCTGCTAGAGGAAACTTCGTCCACTGCCTTTCCTATCTTTATAAGATTTTCTCTAATTTCCTCTTCCTCTTTGGACGCAAATTTCATATGAGCCACAAGGCTAAGGCACCTGTCTGCCTGATTTGTAGACTTTGATGCAAATATCAGCACTCTTTGTCTAAGATCAGACACGTTGTAGGGAATGTTTGATTCATACGCCTGATTTAAAAGCTCATAAATGTAATTGACAGAACTTGAGGTATCAGCGTGATACTCTTTATTTAAGTTCTTCTCAATCATGGACCGAAGCATCTTTTCATTCTTGATGCCTTCCCAGTTATACGTTTTCTTCACTCCTTTCTTTGGAAGTCCGCTCGACAAAACCGCAATATCTTCACTGTTGCATTTTGTAAGCCGCCTTCTAATTGCGGAGTTTCCTTTAAAGACCTTAACTTCAATATCCTCAGAATATAAAGAGCTCATCTCCTCAAGCGGAAATCCGTTCCAGATGTAGTAAAGGTGGATTCCCTGCCCTGATTTGCTAAGCTCTGCATATGTCTTTGGAAACTTTGAAGCACTTTCAATGTTCTTCTTAAGATCTTTTACTCCTTTCTCATTCTTAAGATCAAAATCAATCATGACTATGGGAAAGTTTTCAGGAGGCTTTACGTAGTGAATGTTCTTTGTGTCAATATCACGAAGCTTTGTCTCTACATTTGCCCACGCTTTCTCGGGCTGCCCTCCCTTTCCATAGTCTTTTTCATACTGCGCCATCCAGTTTGCATACTCTGTGTCAAACCTGGACTGTTGCTCTTTAAAATCAAGCCATTCTACATTGTCCAAAGCACCCACGCTATTAAGAGAATTATCAGTATTATCGGTATGATCATCTATCTCCTCCTTTGCTGAAAACCTGTCGTACCTGAAGCCGGAATATAAGTTCCTTACTCTTTTCCCCTCAATGACCGCACTTTGGTCAAACTCCCTGAAGTAGTTTCGAAGCTCTGTCCTGAAGATTCTGTAAGACAGTTTGTAGGCGTTTGCAAAATCGCAGTACTCAAGATACGACTTCCAAGCCTCTGTGAGCGTGACCATGTCTTCCTGTCTGTAGTGGTCATAGTTATGCTCCACAAAGTCATAAAAGTCATTGGTCGCAGCCATCATCTCGGTTGGAATATAAGCATCGTAGTAACTCTCGCCCAAGGCCTTGTACACTTCAATGCAGCGAGATGCGATTGCTCCAAGTTCGAAATTATAAATCTTATCCATCAGGGCTTTGTATCGTTTGATAGGAACTTTCTTGCCGGAGCAGTGGACATCGATAAGACGCCTGATAAGTCCGCTCTTTGCGTTGGTGATCTTAACCGGATTGTTTGTTCCCATGAATATAAACGAGTGAATGGTCATGGCGAACTTCTTCTCGTTCTTTTCGTTGACCTCCTGCATCTCGTGAGAAACTAATGAGTTTAGCCTTGTGTTATCCTCAATCTTTGAAAGATCGCCGTCATGCTGAATTGCGATAAGCGGGTTATTCTTAAATGCGGCAAGCGCAAACTGCTTACTGGAGTCGCCAACATCTTTTGCGTTGAACGTTGTCCAGTAACGCCTTGAGTCTTCCTCGTTCTTCTGCCCAAAGAGCCGCTGAATTATGTTAAGAACTGTGGATTTACCAGACCCGGCTTCTCCGTAAAAGACGATGAACTTCTGAATATGCTTTGAGTCTCCTGTAAATATAGACCCAATAGCCCACTCTATCTTCTGCCTGTTCTCAGGCGAATAAAGCGTGCTCATAAGTTCATCATAGCTTGGGCACTTATCAGGACTATCCAGCGAGTATGGAAGCTTAAAGGAAATATAATCCTCCCTTTCTGTTTCCTGATTTGCAAACACGACATGATCGTCCAGTGGATGAAAGCAGTTTGCCGGCATATGCTTTTCAAGAAACTTAAGGAGCCTGTCCATCTCCCCTGAGTCAGAGTCCCACATCCACTCGACTGTTACATCCTCGCCCACCTTCTTATGCGCCTCAGCGCACTTTTCAAGTTCGACATCTGTCGAGTTTATGAGGTAGTTCCACGCATCAACGTCTCTGACCCAGGTTTTTGTTGCCGCATTGTAAACGGCATAAAGTTTGCCGCCTCTGGTCATTACATCCTCGGGCGGCATTTTCGCAAGAGAGTTTTTCACTCTGATGCGCCTTTTTCCTTTGATAAACGAAAAGTCGTCTATCCTTTGAAAGTCAAGAAGCATTCATTATCTCGCCTCCTCCTTAATCAAATTGTTCCAATTCTATGCTGCTCCTCAAGCTCTTTTTGAAGATCGGGCCACGGCGACCATGGAACATCGATAATATAAACATCAGGATCTATTGCTTTATTCTTGTACCACTCGCTCTCTCCGGCTTTAAAGACAAAGAAGTCAAGCCAGTAGCAGTCGCACTCGACGTTTAAAAGATCATAAGACCACCCTGCCTTGTCAGTCTCCGTGGTGCAGAGATCGTCTTTCCCAAGGAACTTCAAAGCATCGCTCATTGTCACAACTCCCCATCCTCTGGAGTAGTCGACAAGCTCCTGATTGATTCTGTTCAGGCCGTCGATGACCTTGGCGTGAGTGGATTTAAAATATATAGGCTTATCAAGCCAGTAAATAAGATACTCATGCTCAAGTTCCCCGTCGCCATCGTACGTGGCTTTGGATGCTTTCTGCATAATATCAATGTCCCTGGCCTCGCCATCTTCCTCTTTGACAACGCCTCTGTACTTCTCAAACTGCTCTTTGAGCCTGTTCTTATTTGCCGCTACCCCTGCTGCAAGGGCTCCTGCTGCTGCAATTTCTTTTCCTCCGAAATAATCACAAAGAACGATGCTTGCGATAGTTGCAGCTCCTGCTACAGCTGCAGGGCCGTAGGCTTTGATGTTCTGAACTGCCGCTTCTTTCCTGCTATCAGGATTGCCCTTCTCCATGATCCTCTCAGCCTTAAGCCTCCCCCCTCTTGCTGCAAGATAAGCCGTTGCGGGAACGCCGGCTATAGCCAGAACCTTAAATACGGTTCTCATCGTCTTTACTTCCATGTCTTCTCCTTTCGAAAAAATAAAGAGGCCTATCTTTTGATAAGCCCCCCTTTTTGAAACCTAACTTTTTACTTTGCAGGTGAGTAATTTTTCTGGTACGGATAACACTTGCCGTCTGTGATGTCTCGCTTTTCCTTGCAAAACGGGCACTTCCCATCCTGATACGTTTCAGTTAATATTCTGCAACGTTTTCCGGATTTAGATTTCCCAAAGCAAGCTCTGCTCTCCTCACATTCCGGTAAGTCTCTTTCATTCCGATACGTCATAATAAACTCCTTTCAAATATCAAAACCAATAGTTCCTATTAGAGGAGCTTATTTTTTAGCGAAATCCCAAGTGCTCTTCTCTACAACTTTAGGAGTTACTATGCCTCTTACATACGGCAGAGTCTCGATCCAGTCACAAAACTGCTGCCACTCATCGAGCTTGTGGTGCCTTCTGTCTTTATAAATATTGTAAAGAACCTCATAGCTAAGAAGCACTGTCCTTTTCTGGTTGTAGCTTGAGGGAAGAAGCTGAATCATCTGCCACCAGTACCGCTTGTCTTTGGTTTTCAAATATAACTCTCGCGCTCTGTTTAAGAAGGCTATCGTATACTTGAAACATTCTCCGGGAAATGTATTAAAGTCCACAAAATCAGAGTCTGTAAGACCGCAGTATTTATCGTTGAGTGCATTCCATCCTTCTTGTTCAGCGGCATAGTCCCAATCTTCGTCATCTGTCATCTCTTCAAATATAAGATGCTCGCACGAAAAATCATCGAGAGTAAATTCCTTATCTGCGATTGTGTGCATCGTAGAGCAAGAGTTGGCTACTGTGCCAACCTTGTAGGTGTCAAACTCCTTCCACCAGTAAAGTGGCGCTGTAATATCAAGTGATACCTCAATAAAACGCCTGAACTTGGCATGAGAGGACCCGCCGGATGAGAGATTCTCCATAAGCTTAAGATCTGACTTTCCAATATCAGGGTAATGCTCAAAATTACTGTCGCTCTTATCCCAGGAGTTATAAGAGTTTCTCATGCCTCTAACTGCGGCACTAAAACCATAAAGCTCAACCTTTTCAATCTTAATCATTATTATTCTCCTTTACTAAGCCGTGTTTTTTAAGATACCTGACCATGTACTGACATTCTGCCCAGTGCTCACATGTTACGATGATCTCAGGGTCGGCAATCCTCGTGCCACTAATGACCTTCGGCTCAAACCTCATACAGCCGTCATGGCAGTAATCCTCAAGATTAAGAGTTATCATCCGTATCCTCCAATCTTGCCTGCAGCATCGAAATATCATTCTTAATCTTCTCTACATCTTCGATTACAGATCTGTCGTGATCCAGGATTTGATTATTTATGTCTATAATGTTACCGACGTGATCGAGAACTTTCTTAACTTCATCTGCTGTTTGTGCAAGCTCCGCCCTTGCCCCTTTATAGAGATCTTCTAAAATATCAACGTAGTGTTTATACCCATCTACGCTGTGCAGAAGCTTTGAACACTCCAAAATGGCAAAACCAGATGCACAAAGAGATACTAAAATTCCAACCACTAAGACTAAAAGTTCAAATGTCGCCATCGTAGTCCTCCTCTATATCGTTTCTGCGTATTGTTACTTCGGCGTTATCAAACATCGATTCGTATACATTATAGGTTGCCTCAGATACGCCCTTAATAGCCTCGGAGATAGTGCTCTCTGTATGCTTCTGTGCGCAGTAAAGGTCTTGAAGTTTAGCGCTAGTTTCGCTAAGTCGCCTAACAATCAACCCAAGATTGGCGCTGATACACCACAGAGCAATCATGGCAAGCGCAAGAACAATGAAAAACAGCAGTACGGCTAAGCAGATCCATCCTTTATCAGTCATAATTATTCGCCTCCTTTGGATTCGTATTTAGATACCGGTTTCCTTGTATTTCGAAGCCATCTGGAGTATCATACTCGTCATTTATTAATGGGAGCCCTTCTACAAATATCGCACAATCTCTATCTAGAGTGCTATGACATGGGCCATTATTAAGAAAGCATCCTTCTTTTGTACAATCTTTATTGTTATAAGGATTGCACAGATATAACACTTTTTTCATTCGTCATCTTCCTCCTCAAACGAAGCCATAACCTTTTCGATCTCGTCACTGTGCTTTCCTGTCTTTTTACAATCCTCAGGTTCTACCCGGATAGTACCGAGTTCTTTTGTGAGTACTCGCACTGTATTTGGGGGAACAAAATCTGTGATAAATCCTCTATATTTCTTGCTGGCAATAGCCTTTGCACCAAATTCTACCTCATCACCTACATGCAGAGCTTTCTTCTCTTCCTGATATTTCTTATCCTTAGCTAAGGCTTCATCAACTGGCGTTTCGAAAATGCTAGTTGCATTGCACGAACCAAATACTGAATCAAAATCCGATCCTGTATAGCAGTCCTTCCCAAGCGCAGCGATTCTCCTTGCAAGATCCCAGGCTTCTTGCTGCCCCTGTTTCTTTACTGCATCAAGACAGTTTTCAAGATCGTCCTTGCTAAAAGATATCTCGATCTCCGGATCGGATGTTCCTTCCTTCTTGAGTTTTTCATCGACGGTTCTAACCGCGAACTCGATGTCTCTGAGAATATAATCGGCATCTCTATTACCTGGCACAATCTGATGATTGCACCGCCGGGTCTCGCAAGTGTTTTTATTCCAGACCTGTCCTTCAACATGTATCCATCCTTTACTCATTCGTTCTCCTTTCTTAGCTGCTCTAACGCCTTTTTTATCTGTTTCTCAAGGGCTTCCTCATCTAAATATCCAGCCGGAACTGGTATAATTACGTACTCTTCTGCGCCAGGCCACTTTACAGCGATGTTAAAGATATTAAACTCAACGTTGTAGTCCGCCACGATTAATGCGTGGTATTTGCTGCACATACGCCCTGCAAATTCGTACATCTCTGCCGTTTCTTCATAGCCCATTCGATCACTCATCCCCTATCACATGGAGGAAGCAAATCGTTCCTTCCTATCTTCTTCAATACTTCGGCAAGCTTTATCCCAACATCTTCGCCGCTTACCCCGCACGAGCGTATAGCGGTGGTTATAATGTGGCACAATTCAAAATCATGCGCTTCTTGCGCATTCATAGGCAGTATTGGCGGTATAGGCTTTACTTCGAACTTCATCGTTATTCTCCTTTCTTTTCCCTTTTAATGGTGTACTCCAATTCTGGTTCGTTGTAGTATTCCACCATCAGGTACGCCCTGTAAGATCCCAGGCTTCTTTGCGGCCTTCCTCCTTTGCTTCTTTCTTTTCCCTTTTGATGGTGTACTCCAATTCTGGATCGTCGTAGTATTCCACCATCAGTGCCTTAACGAGAATCAATGCCGTATCTAAAGGCATATATCTTGCCACGTCAACATTTCCAGTTGACACCTTGTATAATTCGCAGCCCATCGTCATTCTCCTTTCTGAAAATATCACCCCCGATAGTCTCGCTACGCTCGACGTAAAGGTTGTTAACCAGTACAGAAATACATTTTTACGCCATTAGGTGCTACTAGAGGTTCGCCATATGTACCAGTACCCTGCTTGAACTCAGCCTGAAATATCACGTTTGGAGGGAGCTGGCTGCCGTTCTCAAGCAAGTACTTAGTGACTTCTATGGTTTCTTCTCCTGGCTCTTTTTCGAAGTTCCCATCAACCGTGCAGGAATACTGCAGCGGGTCGTTCTGATAGATAACTTCTTTTAGAGTGCCAGGAAAACGAGAGTCCGCAACCCTGTTAAGAGCCACGGACCCAACGTACGTTTTCATTTGACGATCACACCCTTCAACTTCGCCGCAAATTAGGTGTGAAAGCAAATATAAATCTTCCTCGCTGTACGGAGCTTCAGTTTCCGCCTCTGTCTCCTCTACCGGTTTGCCATATACGATCTGAGGCCTGATGACGTTTCTATGAGCATCTGCAAATATCAATACGCACCAGATCGCAATGAGGATCAGTGCTACTACCAAATTCTTAACTTTTCTATTCATTAGCTCTCCTTTCGGGGCATGGGCGTAACCTTATCGCTTCTATTCTTCTTTCTCGCCTCATAATCTCTGCTAAATGCACCGATTACAGAAAGAAGGACGATTGCAAGGATGCCGAATGTCACGGCCGCCACAAATGCGATAAATCCAATCTTGATTCCAAGCAGTATCATAAAACCTCCTTAGTGCGTGATCTTGTTGGCAAGGGACGCATAGATGTTGGAGACATCGTCAAGTCTTGACTTATAGCGGGTGGTGAGATTATCAAGCTCAGAGTTGAATCTTTCCTCGCCATCGTTCTCAAGCTTGTCGATAAGATCGTCTGCAGCATCCTCGATCTTGTCCTTCATCTCCTTCTGATAATCGCTAAGATCTCCGATCAGGGAATCTTTCTCCCTGCGAATATCATTAAGATACTCGGTCTTAGCATCCTTTGCTGCTTTCTCGATAACTGTCTTGTGGGCCTCGTCGATGCTCACGCCGGCAACCTGCTCTGTAAGCTTCTGCTCAATCTCAGGCTCCAGTGCTTTGACCTTTGCGGAAATATCATTCTTGATCTTAAGGATCGCCTCTGCCTTGATGCCATCCACAGTCTCCTGAACCTTTGTCGGGATGACACGATCAAGCTTTCTTTCTGCCATAGCCGACACGACTTCGTCGATGAGCTTATCTGAGATCTCGAAGGTGGTTCTTGACTCGATGTCGTCAAACGTTGCGCCAAGTCTCTTGCAGAGCTTGGAAACCTTGAGAAGCGATACTCCTCCAAGAACCATAGATGTGATAACGCCGCCGCCCATAAGCATTTCTTTGTTTGTCATAATGTTTCTCCTTTCAGTTTTTCATTAAGATAAAAGTTCATTTGATCCCAAATACTGCAAAGCCTCTGATCTTTCTTTGGATGGAGCAAAGGAAATAGTCCTCCGTTACCATTTGCCTCATACGATCTTGAAAGCCATGCTTTGACAACGCTTTCAACAAGGTCTTCCCTGTAAACCTTATCTGTTGCCGGGTAAAGCCCAAGGTTTGAAATCATCTCCCAAAACCACTTCTCGGGCTTCTCTTCCCCAGGCTCTGCCATGATGTCCTCTTCAATCCTTATAGACAGCGCCACGAGCATCTCTAAAATGCTGCACGGCTCTAGCCTGTCAGAATATAAAAGGTAGTCTCCCGTCTCATTTGCGTATCTGTCTCTTAGAAACATCCCATCCTTTGCCCTGTTGGCATCGGTCGGAATTTTGTAAGACCACGTAAACGGGGTATCAAAAAGATAAGCAAGGAGGTTTTGATGCCGTATTACCCCCATGCTTATCTGGCCTTTAAGATATTCAAAGTATTCCTCTCTGTTCATTTAACCTCCGTAATCTTCCGACAGAGAGCCTACTACTTTAATGATGTGATAGTCACACTTTCGATCGAAGTTACGGACGAAGATTTCACGCTCCAGATTGTTCACGTCGGCAAATCCGTACTTGATAAGAGCGTTACCGATCGAGTCGGCTACCTCGTCCGTGTCAACTATATCATCGTAAGTCCCTCCTTCCGGAATCAGCGTATCGTCTTCTGTATAGTAATAAAGGACCCGGGTAGAATATCCGTCCTGACCGAACATCGCTGCTCTGATCAGCTTTGGAGGCTGCGATTCTCTCACTGGCTTTTCCTCCTCTTCTCTTGGATGCTCTGATTCTGCAGGATCCTCTGTGTGGTAGTAAGATGTGTAATCTGTGGCAAACGATCCCTGCCGTTTTTCAGGCTTCTTCTGCTCTTTCTCAATAGCCGCCTGATAGTACTCGGTCTGCGCTTTAAAAAACTCGCCGATGCCCTTTTCTAGTTTGTGGAGCTTTTCTTCTGCCTCTGAAGAAATATCATCTTCCGTATCGTCAGAAGTGGTTTTGTAGGCCTTGTTAAGCTCGTTCTGATAGTATTCGTCCATCTTTTTAAGCTCTTCGTCAGACTTCTTCAAAACCTCCACGTACTTCTTCTTAAAGAAGAGTGCAGAAACGCCGGCCCCAACGCCAGCGCCTGCTAAAAATATCAATGCGTACTTTAATGCGCTCATGACTCCTCCTTCCTTATAAACTCATTAAACCGGCTGTGTGTCTTCCATATATTATTAGCAGCGATAGTTACTGTCCCCTTATAGAAATAAGAGCCAGGGGCATCGTTTGTAAGTACAACATAGTATTTATCTTTGATGTCGAGAACGATTCCAACGTGCCTGGCATACTCTGACGCAAGTGTTCCATATGGCTCTTTTGCACGCCACCCAATTTCATCGCCAACGTGGATCACATCGCGCTCTGTATCATATTCCTTAAATCGGTCCATGAACTCTTCAAGCCCCCATTGGCGTATAACATCACCGATTGTTTCTACGCCAAACGCTTCTTCAAGTTCTTCCTGCTCATACTCGCTGTCGATTTTCATCAGCATGTCCCATACGGATTTTGCTTTTTCTGCTGCAACAATCTCTTTTGTAATGTTCTGTGCCGCAGCGTTTTTCCAACAAGTTCCATATGCGCACTTGTATCCCTCGTTCCAGGCATGGCGAAGCTGCTGCTCAACAACCATGCCAAACTTCTCTGCATACCTGCTCTCCTGGAATTCACAAATCTGACCCATAGCGCGTTCGATGCAGCGATCCTTAGTGTTTTTGTCCTCGTCCATAGGCTCTTCGATAGAAATATTCACTTCTGTAACGTTCTCAATCTTCATTTAAGTTCTCCTTTCTTAAATATCAATAGGTCGCCCAACCGATTCTGCCTGTGATCGGGTTCGGGTCAATGTTAAAATCAATAAGGAAGATTGGCTCAAGGCCGTTCACAAACCATCTGGATGCAGCATCGTGCACGTTGAATATGCCAAAGTCCACATGATTTGTGGTTCCGTCAGGATTGTCTCTGATAATCCCCATAACCCTTCCTGCGTCTGTTGGCGGATACCCAAGCTCGTCATACATGTCGTTTAAGAATATATGACCGTTCTGCTGAAGCTTCTGGTCAAGGAAGTTCTGCTTGCCAAGAAGCCACATCTTGTTATACTCAGGATCGTCTCTCCATGCTGGATTAAGTTCATCAAAGAACCTCGAATACGGATTGCACTTGGACCTCTCCGTCTGCTTATCTGAAGGATCCGCGAGTCCCGTCGACTGAGCTTTCTTGATCTTTTCTGTCTTGAAGCCCTCTTCCAAATCATTGAACTTCTCCTCTCCGAGCTGTTCTTTGTAGAACTTCATCTTGTCGTTGTACTTCATAAGCAGCGCATTATACGCAGCGCCCATACCGACAAACAGATTCTTGTAGTCGCACATCGCTCCTGCAAAGCACGCAATAGAAACTCCGGTAAAGAGTGCGGGAAGTGCGTAGTTCTTTCCAAGATCGATCACATAGTCTACCTTGACTTTGCGAATATCATTCTTCTCGTCAGCCTCTGTATACTCTTCTGGCTCGATTTTTCCTTCCTTTATCATCTGCTTTACTTCGTTGACGCTATCGAGCCCTTTGTTTTTCTTCTCAAGTATGTCCGCGCTCTTTAACGCAGCCTTGTGAGTCGTATACAGAGCCGCTCCAAGTGATGCAACGCCAAATATAAACTTAATCTCAGGAGAATACTTCTTAGTTGTAAGAAGAATGTGTCCTGCAATACTAGATAATCCCATTCTTATACTCCTTTCAGTTAATGCGAACTGGCTTCGGGAACTTCACCCACCAACCCCTGGCTACGTGTTCAATCGGCACATGATCAAGATTTGTCCATCCCCAGTTGTTATCCGGGAATTCGCTCTCGATCTGCGCTCCAAGCTCCTCGTCGATAGTCGTGACGTAGTCATACATTTCGAGTACCGACACGCCTCCCTCGCCATACCTTCGAAGGTCGCTTTTAAGATTGTTTAAAAGCTCGACCGCTCTCCTTCTGCCGCTTCCAGAATCTCCAGGATCGTCTCTAAATACGATTCGATCCCAGTGAACCTTCGCTTTTTCAACCGGCGCTATTGGCTGCCTGTAGTTATCCTTGTAATAATTGTCATACGATGCCTTATGCCCCGGACCTTTGGAATATCCACTGTAGTAAGTGCTGCTTGCCTCATCTCCGTAGATTGCCTTCTGGATTCCCGAGATGAACATGTCAGCAAGAATATCTTTTGCCTTCGGGATCATGACTTCGTTGACAACCGATGACGCCACCGTCTTCAAATCGTTCTCAAACAAAGCGTTAACGATTCTTGTGCTCAGCGGCTCTTTATAGTACTCGATAAGCCCCTCCACTTTTTTCTTTGGCTCTTTTGTTGCCAAAGAGGCGAGGCGATCGGCTTCCTTCTTAATCTGATCGTCTAACATAGATTTCTCCTTTGAAAAAAATAGAGAGCCAATCTTTCGATTGACCCTCTAGTTTCGAGTTACTTAAACCGTTTCAGATCTCGGATTCCTCATTATGGAATTCCGACTGAAAAGTTGTCGTTTCCTGCGGACGCGTATACATCTGCTGGCTCTGCTGCCATGCTTCAAATTTGGCTTTCCGTCTCTTTGACGTAGCCTTGTCGATGACAAGAAGTCCTCCGACGACAGCGCCGAACGCAGCCGCAACACCTTCGATCACTCGACCGGTGGTCTTGAGCCACTTCGGAACTCCCTTCTTCTCCTTCTTCTCATCAGCAGGCTTCGTCTCCGCCTTCGGAGCCTCGTCGTTCTGCTGGTTTTCAGATCCAACTTCCTTGTATTCACATTCGCTAACTACTTTCTTTTCATCTGCCATGATAATTCTCCTTTCGTCTTTTGGCAGTTTATAGTTCCTCATTAGAGGAGCTAATTTTTCTGCGAATCCTTGTATTTGAACTTAACCGGTCTGTGAGAATATGAATTTACCGGATTATCCAAACATTCAAAACAAGGATCGTCCCTCTCGGACAGTTTGCTGAATGCGCAAAGCTCACAGTATTTGTGAAACTCTACGATCTTGTCAGGATTAAGTTCTCCCATTTTCCCTCCTTAGTAATACCTTGCTCTCGGGCTGCTGTAGGACGAATACGCCATGACAGGCTTTGTGTAAAAGTCCATAATGTATCCAGGCTCTTTTGTTCCGTCTGCAGCCTCATACTCAAACGTGTTATTAAGATTTACGCTGATCTCGTCGTGCTCCGCTACGTCCCACACAAACAAATCTGCAAATCCGCATCTGGACAGGCCAAAATCATCGAAAATATCAGTCATTCGAACTTCGTAGTCCTCCCAGCCCTTAGCCTTTGCTTCTCTCAAAGCACAGCTCCAGTTATTAACTACAAGCTCGACATAGTCTTTTGTTGCCCTGAAGGTCTTGCCTGTCATTGGTTCTCTGAAAATATAAGTGCCATGTCCGGTGTTTTCGACCTCACTCATAACAACAGGCCTCTCGCTTGCCCTATTCTGCATGACCTTTCTATCGATCTCATCTGCCGTCTCTTTACCGACAACCTCTTCTGTTGCCTTCTTCGTATCCTCTCTAAGAGTCGAAGCAACGGCCAGTGCCTCAGCGAGCTTTACGATCTTCTCTCCGGTCCTTTTGTGATTAAGGATCGCAGATCCCCATGCAACGGCTACTGCCATCATGGTTCTGCCTGCTACCGGCACTATAGCCTTTGCCGTCTCAAGGTTGCTTGCTCCCTCTTCTTTTTTCTCTCTTAAAATCTTCTCGCACTTGGGTCCGTCCTTAAGTGCGAACACCACTGCCGCTCCCGTTGCCACGATCGTGACTGTTGTTAGAATTGTTGAATCATGCTTATCCCAGATTCGAAGTGCCGGAGCTGCCGCTCTCTTTGCCAGTGCTATTACGTTCATACGTAGCCTCCTTTACATTTGAAAAAAAAATAAGGAGAGCCTATCTTTTCGATAAGCCCTCCGGGTTCTCTTAGGCGGTGAATCCCTTCACCACAACGTCTACGGTTTCATCCTCCTTTCTTTTGTTTTCCTTATTGAACCAGTGCCATGCCTTCTTGGCAGCGTTCTGTTCATTATCCACAGTTTCAGTCTTCTTTTTGAAGACCTTCTTGCAGATGACAACGCCTGCTGCCAGAATTGCCAGAGTGCCAATTACAAAACCATACTTCTTCATATTAGATCCTCCGTTTTTATTGTGTAAAAAGTTTCTACTACCTCATTAAGGGAGCCAAAAATATCACGAATTCTTGTCAAGAAGCTTCATCGCAACTTCCTTCCAGATGTCCCTCTCCGTCTCCAGATGAGCTATATAGGCGCTTCTTGCATCGATGTAGTTGTCGGGAATGACCGGCTTTTCTTCCTTCTTTTCAGGTCTGTCACGATACACGATCTTAACCTCAGGCTTGGCCTTAACTACTTCAGGCTTCGGAATCTCAATGCCAAACACCTTCATAAGCGCTTCCTTTGCCTCATTAAGCTTGTCTACATGCGTAAACATTCTGCGCCTTACGCAGTACTTAAGCGGCTTGAAAGTCACGTGCGTCGGATCGCCTAGATACGTCCGCCCTAAAATATCAACGCTAAAAGGATTCTCGCCTACGATAGTTCTGGTCTCATCCGAGTCAGGGTACAGCTTGATTCCCTGGCAGGCTCCGTTAAGGGAGTTCAGGGCAAATATCATTCCCTTAGTTCCGTTGGATTCCTCGGTCTGCCATACCTCTCCGGGAAGGATCTTTCCTGTCTTTTGAGTTGCTATGAGAGTCGGGGTCATTACTTGAGGTTCCGCAAGCTCAAGGACTCCTGGCATTACTTCTACAAGCTCGTCTTTTTCAGCCGGCTTGTCCTCGACCCACTTGTATTCTGCCATCTTTCCCTTTGGAGAAATGTTCTGAATCTCCTTGTGTTCCTTTGCAAGTCTGTGCATATACATGGTTCTTGCGGGCGCGGTCATATCAAATTTTGTCTCGATTGCCGAGCTGGTCATTGTCTCGCCCTTCTTAAGAATATCGATTAAAATCTTGTCTCTTTCGATGGTTTTCGGGTGTTTTGTCTGACTCATAATGATTCTCCTTTCAAATATCAATGAAAAATTAAAGAGCCCAGACATTTGTCTGAGCCCTCAATCTCAACAATAAACATTTACCTTTTCGGTCTTGTCTTTAAAAGACAGCCGGTAGAGAATGCGATCTGCCCAATCGAACTCTGCCATAATCATGACCTGCGATTCTGTCTCGCTTACAGGAAGTCTGAATTCTTTGAATTCTTTATTCCTGCTAAGCAGCCAGTGCTTCGCTCTGATCAGATTCTCTGTGTCCTTAGGCATAATCATAATTCCCTT
>DFGW01000111.1 GCA_002372465.1 Butyrivibrio sp. UBA3740 | reverse complement strand
CCGCCGATGAGGATGTAGGCAAAGGGTGCATAATGAAGGCCTAAAACCATGGCACTTGGGAAAGCTCCCTGACACCACCAGTGTGGGAAGTAGATATTGAATATTGCTGCAAGAAGTCCGTCAGAAGTTCCTGTTACCTTGTTGGAGTAGAACATGTGCTGCCATACAACAGCCAGTGTCCACTGAGGCATGATGTAAGGGAAAATAAAGATGGAGCTTAAGTACTTCTTGAACTTCATATCAGTTCTTGTTACCAGGAATGCGAAAAGTCCACCAAACAATATGGATATGAAGCAGGTTAATACAGAAAGAATTACTGTATTTAAAAGCGGGATCCAGAGATTTGTCTTTGCAAGTCTGCTGGTGAAAAGATCTATGTAGTTTACGATGGTGTATCCGGTAACCCTGCCGGTTAAGTGCTGGTCAATGGTTCCGGGGTGGATACTGAAGGTATCCTTTACGATTGCAACGATAGGTGCGACAGTACTGAAGGTCAGAACAATCCCAAACAGCAAAAGTATTATGTTCTGAGGCTGGGAAAACCATGTCTTAACCTTATTTTTGAAAATCGCACTTTTGTCTGGTTTTGCGATTGTCTGCATGTTGTCTTGTCTCCTCTTATTTAGGGATGGAACCAGATGGCTCCATCCCCTTAAACACTTCAAAATGTCTTTTTACTTATTCTCCGGGAGCGTAGTGATCAAGCACGTCGATCCAGCTTCCTACTGAGAAGGATACCTCTGAACAGTAAACAGGATCCTCTAAAACCAGCTCGCCGTCTGTTGTCCACCAGTCATATCCACGGTCGTTCTTTGCAGGGAACTCGTCTCCGCCACCCTGTGAGTGATGGAATGTCTCCTCGATCTCTTTTGCTACGTTAGGATTGGATGAATATCCACCCATGTCCTTACCCCAGGCTTCGAAACCAGCCTCTGTACATGTCATGTAAGCGATGAATGCACATGCAGTCCAAGGAAGTGGAGAGTTCTTTGTAAGGAACAGGTAGTGGCAGTAACCATATCCGCCGATTCCTGTGTAGCCATCCTGGTAAGCTGCTACATTGATGTTGTTAACTGATACTGTTGCTGACTCCTCAACTGAACGGAGCTTTGAGTAAACCAAAAGTCCTGACTGATCCTTAGCTGAAGCATCTACAAGGGTGTTGCAGATAGGGCCGTCATCAGTCTGCTCGTTGTAGTTGTTAACCCAGAGCTTGATCCATGCAAGAGCATAAGCGCCGTTTGCACCAAGGCCAAGGTCGCTTGCATCTGCCTGCATCTCCTGTACTACAGGCTCGAAGTATGCCTTCTTTGTGTCGTCAAGCTTGTCATATGCTTCCTTAAGCCATGTAGCGTACTTATCCTCTGTGAGCATCATAAGGAAGTTCTTTCCTACGATTTCAGAGTCAACACCCATGAAAAGAGGATGTGAGCCTTCATATACGAAGTCCCAGCAGTTTGTGAACTGTGCTGAGCCAGTGTTGTTGTACATGAATACCTTGTTCAGTGTCTGAAGTGGAAGGAAGCCAGTGTATGCATCTGCTGTTGTTCCGTTTGCCTCAGCCCACTCCTTGGGAACGAAGGTCTTAAGGATATCTGTATCAACCATCTTTGACTGGATCTGGTTACCATCCTGGATAAGAGTCATGGCAAATGTGCCTTCGCTCTTGAGGGAATCGGATGTAAGCTGCTCGAAGATCTTGTTGTTCTTTGGCTGCTGCCACTCAAACTCCATTGAGTAAGATGGATCGATTGTCTGTAAGTACTCGATGAATACAGGAAGTGCTGATTTACCACGGCTACTGTTACCTACGCCGTAGAAGGTCTTGCCGTTTGACTCTTCGATGGCTTTCTTGGCAAGCTCTTCCATTGTCATGCCTTCTGCCTCAGCGATGATGGCATCAATTCCTGTAAGCTCAGCTGCAGGTGCTGCGGCCTCTGTTGCTGTCTCTGCTGCTGCCCCGTCTGTAGCTGTTCCTGCGTCAGATGTTGTTGCCTGTGTGTCTGTGGTTGTTGCTGTTGGTGCAGCTGCTGATCCGCAACCGGCCAGTGCTGAAACAACCATTGTGAATGTTAAGATTGTAGATAATACTTTCTTTTTCACTTCTAACCCTCCTTTAATTACGTGCAACAAAAAATGTAGTTAACACGTTGTTTCATGTTAACTACATTGTAGTGTTATCAGTTTTTTATTTGCAGAAGACAATTCTGACATTTTTTGTAGATTTTTAACATTTTGTTTAGAAATCCTTTATCATTCCATAAGACCCTTGGTCTGATAATCGGAGGGGGTGCGTCCCACAAGCTTTTTAAAAGTATTGGAGAAATAGGCAATATCCTGGTATCCCACCTTCTCAGCAACCTCGTATACCTTGACCTGTACGTCTTTTAAATAATCCATTGCCATCCTGATGCGGTACTTGGTCAGGTAGTTGTTAATGCTGATATCGGTCTCTGCTTTAAAGAGCCTGCTGATGTGACCGTCGCTTACACCCATGGATTCTGCTAGGCCCGACACACTAAAGTCCATCTCGGCAAAGTGCTCTTCGATATAGGTTATGGCTGTCTGGACATAACGGTTTGTGATATCCTCCTTCTTCTTAAGAGGTATAAGGTTGTCCTCAAGCTCTTTTGACGAAGCAGGTGCGTTGGGATGAAGATGGAGGAGCCTTTGGATGGAGGCCTCCAGCTCACCGTCCTTAAATGGCTTTAAAAGGTAGTCGGATACCCCTATCCTTATGGCCTGTCTTGCATATTCGAACTCGTTGTAGGCGGTCAGAAAGATCACCTTTGTATTTGGGTATCTCTCTATAAGCTTTTCGGCCAGCTGTATTCCGTCCATCTTGGGCATTCTGATATCAGATACCACAAGGTCAGGCCTGTACTCCTCCGCCATGGCAAGGGCTTCCTGCCCGTTTGATGCCTCCGCAACAACCTCGCACCCTATAAGGGACCAGTCAGTGTCGTTTTTTATTCCCATTCTCACGTATTTCTCGTCATCAACTATCAGTACTTTTGTCATGTCTTTTCCTTAGTCTGTCTCCAAAGGCTCTTTTGCTTCTGCTTCCCTTTCCGGGATTTCCTCAGAATAGGGAAGAGTAACGATCATCACCGTTCCGCCCTCAGTGGGCCTTACGGCAATGACTCCGTACTCCTTACCGTAGTAGAGCCTTATGATGGTATTTACATTGTTAAGTCCAAGGTGCCCCTTAAGAGTCTCAGGGTCATCGTTGTTGAGGGCTGTCATCATCTCATCACTGATGCCTTTGCCGTTATCCTGGACAGAGATCTTCAAAAGATCTGCATTTCCATCAGATTTCTTTTCCCGGATGGCTGCCACATAAATGTGACCGTCTTCCATATCGTCCATTCCATGGATTATCGCATTCTCTACGATGGGTTGCAATATCAGTTTCGGGATGATTGCCTCCATGACCTCATCCGGAATATCTATGGTGATGTCAAACTTATCGTCAAACCTGATCCTCTGGATCTCACAGTAGTTCTCGATTAGCTTTATCTCTTCAGAAAGTCTTACAAACTGGTTCTGAGAGATGCTTGTCCTTAGGATCCCCGCCAGGGATGCGGACATTGTGGCCACTTCAGGCACATGGTTTGCCTTTGCCACCCACTTTATGGTGTCTAAGGTGTTGTACAGAAAGTGGGGATTTAGCTGCGCCTGCATCATCTCAATCCTGGTCTCGTTGACCTTTCTCTCGGCGGCCACACGCTCCTCCATGGTCTCCTTAAGCTGGGTAGTCATCTTGTTAAATCCCACTGCCAGCTCCTCGAACTCATCCTCTCTCTCCAGCTCTATCTTGGCGTCAAAGTCGCCGTTCCTGAACCGGCTCATTCCCGCAGCCAGGGTGCCTATGGGCTTCGAGACATAGTTACTCATTCTGTTGGCAACAATGAGGCAGACGATAACGCTGATGATGGCCAGCAGCATTATGATCTGATACCCGGCTCTCACCGCCGTCTCATCCAGGGCAGGCGGAGTCACATAGATGCTCAGAAGCCCTGTTTCCCCAAGCTCTGTCATATATATGTTGCTTCTAAAGCCGTCGGTATAAAGCTTTCCCTCAAAAAGGTTTTTCCTTATCCCTGACAGAATGCTTCCGTCTTCAGTTGCCCCCATCATGCAAAAGGGCCTAAGGTGCCTGTCTGTCAGCATGAAGCCATCCCTTGAATTAAGGGAACCCCCAAGAAGCTCCTTTAAGTCATTTTGCTCTATCCTTATCACCGCATATCCCGGCTCGTCCTTATTGATGATCTGCCTGGCGATCAAAAGAGCTGTTCCGCTTTCAGTGGCGTTTCCGGGATCCAGGGCATAGACCGTCTTACCCGCGCTACTTTTTGCCTCGTTTAAAACTGAATAATATTCCGGAAGGGACTCTGACTTATATCCGCTCCTGGTGCTGTACATACACCGGCTGCCGATATAGAGGTCAACTACTGAAAACTCCCTGGCCTCCTTAGTTGCCTCATAAAGAGATGAGTAAATCTCCAAAGAGTTTTTCCTGCCCTTAAAGAAGGCGTTCCTTAGAACGTCATCCTTTGATATGGCATCCAGCGTATCCTCTGATTTCTGAAGGACATAGTTTATTCGCTCTCTCACCAGCTCTTCCTGCTGGGCGTCCATTTTCCCGTAGTCCGAGACCACCCTTGCCTGAAAGCCCTGAACTGTCAGGATTCCACCGAATATTACCAGGAAAAGAGTTACTGCCAGAAACACCACAAATATCTGTCTTTTAAAGGAGTGTCGCACAAATCCCATACTCACTCTCCTTCCTGCCCCGTAAGGGCATTCCAGAGAGAAAAGACCTCTTCCTCTTCTCTGGCAGCTTTCTGAACATCAAACTTTATCAGGTTTATACTGTTTCCGTTTGCCTTCTCAAGATCTTTTCTGACGGACCTTCTGTAGAAATTCTCCTGGGCAAATCTCTGGGTGTCATAATCCACCACAAAATCTATAAACTTCCCGGCGTTGTAGCTGTGAGGAGCATTTTTTAGCATAGCACAGCCATCGGGGACAGCACTGGTCCCGTCCTCCGGATAGATCATGTCGATATCATATCCCTGCTCCATGGCTTTCCTGGCTGTCTCCTCCAGGGTCACTCCCACCAGATAAGTTCCGTCGGATACCTTGGGGATAACCTGTCCGGAGGAGCTTACTACCTTTCCTCCCAGCTGCTCATAAAACCTTGGAACCAGACTATCCGCGCTTTCATTAAACACCTGCTCCATTGTGGAGATGATCGTATAACTGGTTCCGGAGCTTGTCACATCCGCAAAAGAGATTTGTCCCTTCCACCTGGCATCGAAAAGATCAGTCCAGGTTTTTGGAACCTCCGTATAGGACACAAGCTTTTTGTTATAGACAAAAACTATAGGAAGCTCAGTAAAGGGAGTCCAGTAATTATCGGCGTCAACGTAGAGAGGATCCAGCATCTCTTTTCCCCCGGTCTTATAGGACATAAAGAGGTCCTTCTGCGCCTCATAGCTCTCGATTCCACCGCCGAACATAATGTCACAAAGACCCTGTGAAGATGCCTCTTCCACCTGGGAGAACATCTCCGCCGTTCCACCCGTATGTATCTCAACCCATATGCCGGTCCTGTTCTCAAACTCCCTGATTATGGGAAGATATACCTCTTCCTTGTGTGAGGTGTAGACGATCAGCTGCTTTTGACTGGGCACATTATATTTATAGGACAGCTCCTCAATTTCGGTCTGTCTCTCGGAATTAGCGCACGACGAAAGCAGAAGCATTGCTGCTCCTGCCGTCAGTATTGTTGCTATTTTTATTAGTTCTTTTCCGCGTTTAAAGATCCTTTTCATCAGGTTTATTACTTTCTGCTGCCTTCATTTCTCTTTTCTTCTTGTACATATTGCTCTCGGCTCTCTTAAACACATCTCCCACGGTAAAGTCTGCCTTTGGATCGAAAAGAGCTATACCTATGGCCGCAGATATCCTCTTCCAGGGCTCAAGGGACTCATCCTGTAATTTCTTCTTTACCGTGTCATTAAGCTCATCAACCAGCTGATGTACATTTCCATAATCGCCGTTTTTAAGGATAATTGCAAATACATCTCCGCCAATCCTGAATACCGGGGAGTGTTTGAAGACGTTGCAGACTATAAAGCAAAGCTCCCTGATTGCCAGATTTCCGTTATCGTGGCCATACTTTTCGTTGATCTCCTTTAAGTTGTTGAGATCTACAATCCCAATCCCAAAACTGTCAGCGCCTCCGGCCACGTCCCACTCAAGCTTTCTGATCTCGTCCTCATAAGCACTCTTATTCCTTATTCCGGTGAGGGGATCCCTGTTGGCCAGAGCCTGAAGCTCGTCCGCATGCCTTTTGGTTTCTGACAGTTCATTGTTTGCGTTGCTAAGATGCTTAAGATACTTATCAAGCTCCAGCATCATCTTTGCAGTTTCCTTGGAAAGAGCTGATATCTCATCTCCGTTTCTTGAATCATACTCAATAACGTGGGCAATCTTGGGATCCTTGGTCATTGTGTATTTCCTTATATGGCCAACAAGAGTCTCCAGTCTCCTTATATAGTTCTTTTCCATGAAAGTCAGGGTTATTATAACACCGACAATAAGTATCAGTGCCATAGTTGTCTCAAGTATCATGGTATTCTTAAGGATTTGTGCGTTGACGGAAGCAATGGGTATATCAACCCCAATAATTCCCATCTTCTCCCCGTTTATATAAAGCGGCTCATAGTAAGAATACTCATTGCCATACGAGTTATTAACCTCATCGCGCTCAGCAACACTCTCTCCTGCTTCCCACACACTCCACAATACAGGTAATTCTTCCGGGACCTCATTTATTTCCGCTGAAAGGTTAATATAATCCTTACCGTCAACGGTCTTAGGATCCCTTACAGCATCAATGATGTATCGCATATGATTGGGCTTGTCATCTGTTGTTACATAGTAGGTATAATCCACATTGAATACCCTTGTTGCAGACTCAAACACATAAAGCCAGTACTCATGAGTATATACCGCAAAGGCGTTCTTCACTTCATCAGACAGCTCGTCAAAAGAGATGTCGCTGCCCAGGGTTTTTCCCGGATACTGATCAGAAAAAAGTCTCTCATACTCTTCCAAAGCAGACAGATAGTTCCCATCAAAGTCATAGGGAACCAAAACCTCGTCTCCATGCTCCAGCATATAGGCCTGATACTGGACAAAATCATCCCCGTCAGCTTTTATCAGAACCTGCAGGTACTGTGTCAGGTGCGTCACAGTTTCCTCAATCCGCTGCTCATAGATCATCTCCTGAAGTTTGTAGGTTGCCAGTCCTCCAAGGATAAGTATAACTATCGTAAAAACAGCAAACACAGTCCCAAACTTAATGAACAGGCTCTCAGTTCTTTTCCCTGTTAAAGGCTTTTTCCTGTTAGTGTTTTCTTCCATCATTAGCCACCCAAAAGAAATACAAACTAAATTCCGATGTCAATATATCTATATTTTACTACAGTTTCGCGCACTCTTGCACATTCTTATTGCCTTGATTTAACACAGTCTTTGTGATAATATACTTATTGCATGTTTCCGTAGCTCAGCAGGATAGAGCGTTCGCCTCCTAAGCGAAAGGTCGTGCGTTCGAATCGCATCGGGAACACTCGCGAAGGCTACAAGCCATGCAAAAAAGGATACATAAAGCTCGACAGGAGTTTACTCATGAGAGAGCTTTTATGTATCCTTTTTTATAGGGCGCCAGCCCGCGGAGAAGGAAGCTCTGCTTCCTTCGTTGCATGGCGAGTTGCCCCATGGACCACCCCAGCACCATTCCCTGTCAGCTGGCAAGGTCTCTTTTTTCAAAGATCACAAAGGCCAGACAAGCGCAGCATACCGTGACTATAGCTGCAGTTACAAGTGCTCTTGCTTCGACTTCGATTCCGGAGAAAATCTCAGATGCATTGGCAAAGGAGTACGGTCCCACAAAGAGATACTCCTTAAGGTCCGGAACGACTCTTCCCATCAGGTCATAGACATAGCATAAAAGCACAATTCCAAGTCCCATGCCCATCTTGCTCTTTCCGGATATTGCTGAGATTCCAAAGCACACAGCTGCAATCTCGATATTCATGAAAAACTGCCTCAGCATAAATGCTGAAAACTCCTTCGCCGGAATGTCCTCTCCCAGATACACAAAACCGCAGATGTAGAAAACAGCACAGATCAAAGTAAACAATGTAAGCAGGATAACTACGCATCCGCCCTTGGCTGCAAGAACCTTACTTCTCGAAATTGGGAGTGAAAAGAGAAACTCCCCGCTGTGCTTATCCTCTTCCTTTGACAGGATATCGATAGCCAGAATTGCAGCAAACATACCACTTCCAAGGCCATGCACTGTTCCGACCTCCGTTGCAAAAAAGCCTTCCAGGGTTGCAATGCTTAAGGTGCTCATGCCAAAGGCATCAGAAAATGCTCCCATGTTGGAGAACATATCAGCCATGTCCTTCATATCCCCTTCCATACTCTGATAAAGAAGGATGCAGACAAGGCCCATGACGCCTACCGAGATGCTCCATATCAGAAATGACTTTAAGTTAAGCTTTAATTCTCTAAACAATATGTGCTTCATAGCTACCTCCTTTCTTAGTCTTCATAGAATTTAAGGAAGGTGTCATCATCAATTCCCACATCCTCCAGCAAAGAGAGTCTTCCCTCTCTCATGATGGCCGCGTGTTTACAGTACTTGTTAACTTCAGTCAGTACGTGGGTAGACAAAAGACATGTCGCCCCCTCATCCACGTATTCACTAACAAGCTCAAAGAAAGTCCTCTGCATAAGCGGATCAAGACCCCCGGTCGGCTCATCAAATATAAAGAGCTTAGGCCTGTGCTGCATTGCGCAGACTATGCTGACCTTCTTCCTGTTTCCGTAGGAAAGCTGCTTTATCTTTTTCTCTTTATCCACCTTAAGCCTCTCGCAGAGCTTTTCTGCTTCTTCCGAGCAGTCAAGGCCTCTGACATCCGCCGCGTACTTAATGACATCCTTAACCTTCATGGAGTCATAGAACCAGGCCTCCGATGGCATATATCCCACGTTTTTAAGAATCTCCTCGTGGTCCTTTACGCTGTCAAGACCAAGTATCTTTATTTCTCCGCTGTTTATCCTAAGAAACCCCAGCATAGAGCGAATAGTCGTGGATTTACCTGCGCCGTTTGGCCCAAGAAATCCAAAGATATCTCCTTCTTCAATACTCAGAGCAACATTTTCAACTCCGCGATTTTTTCCGTAGCTCTTTGTCAGGTTTTTAATTTCAACCACACTACTCACGTCTTATCCCTCCTCTTTACAGATTTTTCTTTGTCCCTAATTTATGATTAACACAAAGAAAAAGCGGGAACAACAGCTGTTCCCGCAAGGTGCACTTTAATCCCCCTAAGATTCATTTTTTGTGTTCTGACTGGAAGATCCGAAGGTCTTCATTTAGTCTCTTATCATCAATATAGCGCTTGGATTTATAGATAAAGTAGACGCAAATATAGGTCAGCATAAGGTAGGCTGCGAAGATTACAGTTGCCGGAATCTTTTTGTCAAACCACCCAAGTACATAGGAAAGCCCACTATAAATCCCGGTGCACAGCACCATTCCAAAGATTTCTTTTCCCCCAAGACTATCCGTCTCATCAAAATTCCACAGAAGATAAACCTGAATATATCCGATCACATAGCATGCCAGAATTATCTCCATCATGTGAAGCATATCTGCAACAAAGATTCCATCTATAAGTCTCACAAGGCAGTAAAAGAACAGTATGGCAAAGAAGTAGAGACAGGCCTTAAACTCTATTCCGATCTCTTTTGTGAGATAGAGCTCCCACAGTGTAACTCGTGTTCTATCTTTCTTTTTCTCACTCATCTCATCTTGCTCCTTTCAGCAGTCTTCGAAATTCCACGGCGTATCTTCTTGAGATCATTATATGCTCTCCACCCTCCATGGTGGCGTCTATCCTGTTGGAGGAAAGGCTCTTCAAGGCCCTGACCTTTCCAACGTTTATGATCATGGATTTACTACACCTGAAGAACATCTCGTCCTTCACATCATTCATAAAGGAAACCAGCGACCCTTCGATCTTTGCCACCACCTTGGTCGTATAGACAAAGAGCTTGTCATCCACCGTTTCCAGATACAGGATATCCTTAAGGTCTATGGAGACGCTCCCTGAGTCTGTCCTGCCCCAGAGCTTGCCATCTCCCCCTTCTAGTATCCCGATTATTCTGTCAACTGCAGGGTTCGGATCCTTATACCTGATGACAACGCTCTCTTCCCCTTCAGTTATTTTCTGAATATCAATTCTCATGACCGAATCTCCCTACTACTAAAATATCACATCGCAATCCTTGCAAAAAGACACATTTTTGTGGTATTATTTCGTCGTTTTGAGATTTAAGATTCGAGGAAAAAAACATGGGAAGAGTTTTTAAAAATATACGAAAAATCGATACCGTGCTCTGTATCGCATGGATACTGGCCATTATTTCTGCATTCTTTGTTCATCCGGGAAAAGAATACCTTGGCTACATAGATTTCAGATC
>DFGW01000061.1:10501-11394 GCA_002372465.1 Butyrivibrio sp. UBA3740 | reverse complement strand
ACGAAGATTCCGCCGTGAGGAGCCATCAGAGTGCACTTAAATGCCATTGAGAGAGCACCTGCTACACCTGATCCGATTAGCAGTGAAGGGATAACCCTTGCAGGATCTGCTGCTGCGAATGGGATAGCACCTTCTGTGATGAAGGAAAGACCCATGATGAAGTTAACGGGACCAGACTTTCTCTCAGCCTCTGTGAACTTTTTCTTGAAGAATATGGTTGCAAGAGCGATGGCAATTGGAGGAACCATTCCGCCTACCATGATAGCTGCCATGATCATGTAACCTGTCTCATTCTGGTTGGCAAGGCTTGCAAGACCAAATGCATAAGCTGCCTTGTTGAGAGGGCCACCCATATCGGTTGCCATCATTGCTCCAAGGAGAGCACCAAGAACGATTATTGAGCCACTGGACATTCCGGTAAGTACGCCGGAGATCCATGCGTTAAGTGCGCCAACAATAGGATTGATGAGGCACATTACAAGGCCTATGATAAGTGTTCCAACAAGTGGATAGATAAGTACAGGCTTGATTCCTTCAAGGGCTGCAGGAAGCTTGTCACAGATCTTTCTAAGTCCAAGAACGATATATCCGCCGAGGAAACCTGCTACTAAAGCTCCAAGGAAAGCAGAAGGAACATCTCCGCCGGGGCTTGCAAAAGTAGCACCTGTGGATGCCAGATAACCGCCAACAAAACCAACTGCAAGACCGGGACGATCAGCAATACTCTGAGCGATGAAACCTGCCAGGATAGGAAGCATGAAGCCAAAGGCTGCTCCGCCGATTGACTTGAACCATGCAGCGACAGGTGTGTTGGAACCGAAGTTGCTTGGATCAATTGAGTAGTCATCCAAAAGGAAAGCAATAGCGATAAGGATACCGCCGCCGATAACGAA
>DFGW01000061.1:0-10449 GCA_002372465.1 Butyrivibrio sp. UBA3740 | reverse complement strand
GATAACGAATGGAAGCATGTGTGATACACCGTTCATAAGGTGCTTGTATGCTTTTCTTCCGGCACTTTCATTTGTAGCAGCAGATTCTTTCTTAACTGCTCCTGTATGGTGATAAACGGCTGTCTCTCCATTGGAGGCCTTCTTAATGAGGTCCTCGGGAGAGTGGATAGCTTCTTTGGTAGAAGTGATTATAACGTTCTTGCCATCGAATCTTCCCATGTCGATATTCTTGTCGCAGGCGATGATAACTGCATCTGCTGCAGCAATCTCTGCGTCTGTAAGGACATCCTTGGCTCCGCCTGAGCCGTCCTTTTCAACCTTAATGTCGATGCCAAGCTCTTTTGCCTTGAGCTCTAAAGCTTCAGCGGCCATGAAGGTGTGAGCAATACCTGTAGGGCAGGCTGTAACACCAACGAGCTTCTTGATCTCTTTCTTGGCTGCAGGAGCAGCAGCGGCCTTTTTAGCAGCCTCTTCCTTGTCTTTTGCAGCTTCCTTGTCATCAATGATCTGAAGGAACTCATCAGTAGTTTTTGCATCGATGAGCTTCTGAGAAAAACTCTGATCCATCAAAAGTGTCATAAGCTTTGAAAGCACTTCAAGATGTGTATCAGCTGCTGTATCAGGAGCTGCGATCATGAAGAAGAGCTTGCTTGGATTTCCATCCAGTGACTTATAGTCGATTCCGGCCGGGATAGTGATGGCAGTAAGACCTGCCTTTGCAACTGCAGCTGATTTGCCGTGTGGTACGGCAATCCCCATACCAATTGCAGTAGAACCTTTTGCTTCTCTTGCAAGAATAGCTTCCTTAAATTTTGCTGCATCTGTAAGGTTTCCAACCTTTGAATGGAGTTCGATGAGCTTATCGATAGCTCCGTTCTGGTCGGCTGCGACAGCATTTAACTCAATGCCATCCTTTTTCAGTAAATCTGTGATTTTCATAGACCCTCCTTTTGGCTATGTGCCTAAATTGTATCCCCTTTATAAAACCTTCCTCTTAAAGGTTACTATAAAGCTCCATTATTGCCTGACCTGTGGCGAGATCGTCAGAGAAGGCTGTTGCTGATCCTGCAGCTGTACCCATCTTAAGAGCTTCCTCATAACTCTTATTTCTGAAGTACCCTGCGATGAAACCTGCAACCATTGAATCTCCGGCGCCAACTGAGTTTCTTACCTTGCCCTTAGGAACTCCGATCCTGAACTTCTCACCATCCTCGGAAATGAGCATTGCTCCGTCACCTGCCATGGAGATAAGTACGTTTCTGGCTCCAAGCTCCTGAAGCTTTTTGGCATGAGCCTCAATCTCGTCATCAGTTTTCAGAACTGTTCCAAACATCTCACCAAGCTCGTGATTGTTTGGCTTTATTAAAAATGGATGATATTTAAGGACATTCTTTAAAAGGTCCTTGGTCGCATCCACAACGACTTCGATTTTTTTGTCTGTCACCAGCGCGATTATCCTCTCATATACATCGCTGGGGAGAGTTTTGGGAATGCTTCCTGCCAGGATAAGTACATCCCCGTCCTTTAGCTCTTTTATCTGGGAAAAGAGCTTTTCCTGTGCTTCTTCAGGTATCTTGGGTCCCTGAGCATTTATTTCTGTCTCAGCCTGTCCCTTTATCTTGACGTTTATTCTTGAGATTCCCTCAGGCAGCTCAATGAACTTCTCCTGTATTCCACGGCTTTTGACACTTTCTGCGATGGCCTTTCCGGTAAAGCCTGCCACAAAGCCAAGGGCAGTGTTTTCAAGACCCAGGTTCTTAAGAATAGTGGAAACGTTGATTCCCTTTCCGCCAAAGTAGCATTCCTCTGAGTCAGAACGGTTTGTCATGCCCGGAAGGAGCTTGTCGCTCATTCTGACTACGTAATCAATGGCTGGATTAAATGTTACAGTGTAGATCATGTCTACCTCCCTTTATCCGACCACCTTGATGATGGTCTTTGAGTGATAATTTCTGTTTACTTCTTTGTCTGTTATAATGCAGCAGCTTGTTATGTCTGCAAATGTTACCGAACTTATCTGACCGAACTTTGAATGGTCAGCCAGAATATAGGAGATGTAAGCGTGCTTGACAGCTTCTTCCTTAACAAGAGCCTCGTCCACGTCAGGAGTGGTGTAGCCGGCATTTATTGAGATGCCGTTGGTTCCCATGAAGGCTTTGGTGAAATGGTATTTCCTGATGCCGTCGATACAGTCGGGACCGATGATGGCTTCAGTCGAATGCTTGCACCTTCCTCCGATTATCATGGTGTTAAGGTTCTTTTCCAAAAGCCTCTTGGCGTGAACAATACCGTTGGTGATATATTTGGCCTTTGTATTATCAATATATTTGATCATCTCCAGGGTTGTGGTTCCCGAGTCGATGTAGACAAAGTCGTCGTCATTAATAAGCGAAGCTGCGTATTTACTGATAAGATCCTTTTCCTCAACATTCAGGGTGACCTTGGCAGAAACCGGAGGCTCCTTGGTGTTAACGTCCATGGCACTTAAGGAGGTAGCACCTCCAAAGACCTTCATGATCTTGCGCTCATCGTGGAGCACAGAAAGATCACGTCTTATGGTGGCTGCTGATGCATCGAATTCATCCATCAGTTCAGTGACCGTTACTGCATTTTTTTCGTTGATGTATGCGACAATCAGATCGCGGCGTTCCTGAGTGAGCATTCATGATCCTCCAAACACAGTTATCTAGCTTATGACAAAAGAATAACATCATAAAAAATCAAAATCAATCATAAATAATCACAAATAATCAATTAATTTTTTATAAGATAATCACAAATTAATATTAAACGATCAAGTGGGATATATTAAATATAATCTAAAAAAAGAATAAAGCTTTGCTTATAACCGTGAATTCGGCTTTACAAGGAAATTGGATTAAACTAAAATATTAGTAGGTTTCGTAATCAGACATGGAGGTGACTGCCTTGGAAGAATTCACTCTAAATAATGAACAGATTGATATTCTGGGAGAGATTGCCAATATCAGTATGGGAAACTCTGCTACGACACTGAGTATGATGGTCAACAAAAAGGTTGACATCACTACTCCCAATGTAAAGGTGATAAAGAGAAGCGAAGCTCTTGACGATTATGAAAAGACTTGTATCTTTGTACAGATCCATTATGTGAAGGGCCTTCAGGGAAATAATGTACTTGTTCTTAAGGAGCATGATGTAAAAGTTATGACCGATCTTATGATGGGCGGAGATGGCTCCAACACAGCAGGAGATATCACAGATCTTCATCTTTCCGCAGCTTCTGAGGCTATGAACCAGATGATGGGCACCAGTGCCACATCTTTATCTTCCATGCTTGCCATAGCTACAGACATCAGTACTCCCATAGTTAATCGCATAGATGTTGAGAGTATTAAAGTTTTTGAAAAAATGTTTGATACTACTTACGATAAATTTGTTAAAATAGCATTTAGGATGACGATAGGTGATCTTATCGATTCCATTATGGTGCAGCTATATCCCGTGGGCTTTGCTGTGGATATGTGCAACAAATTTATCAGTAAAGGGAAGTAAGTACAAACAATGAACAAGGCAGAAACATTAGAGATCAAGAAGCAGTTCACACCTGACAGGTGTACTATTGACCACATCTGTGGTTGCCTCGTGGATCACGAGAAGAACAAAAGGCTGGTTTTCAAAAAGGCCTTTGACTCCCTTCCAGAGGAGGAGATGTTTAAGTATCTGGATATTTTCCAGCACACTCTTGCCGGAACCTTTGGTAAGAACCTAATTAGTCTTGAGTTTCCAATTGACCAGGAACAGGCGGGTGGTACTCAAGACTTTCTTTTGACCCTCAGAAACTCCAAGCTGGAAGATGACGAGCTGGTGGATGAGTTCTATGAAAAGATAATCGCCAACTATATTAATGGTGAGAATTACTTTATCATCCTTATCCATGCTGTCTATGATATTCCGGGAGTTACCAGCGACGGTATAATGATGGAGGATGCTTCTGACAACGTATATGACTACATACTCTGCAGCATCTGCCCAATTAAGCTCTCAAAGGCCGGCCTTGGATACAATGAGTCCAAGAATGTCATCGAGGAGAGATTCAGAGACTGGGTTGTTGAGGAACCTATAAAGGGATTCCTTTTTCCTGCTTTTATAGAGAGAAATACAGACATCCACAATATGCTCTATTTCACCAAAAAGCCTGAGGATCTTCAGCCGGAGTTTGTTGAGGCAATGTTTGGAGGAAGGGCTCCCATATCAGCCCCTGAGCAGAAGGACATCTTCGATGCAGTGGTTCAGAATACCATCGGTGAGGATGCTGATTACGATATCATGAAGAACATTCATGATAACCTCAATGATATGATAGAGGATCATGAGGATGACCCGGAGCCACTGGAGCTTACCAAAAAGGACGTGAAGCAGCTCCTTCACGATAGTGGAGTTTCAGATGAGCGACTTGATTACTTTGAAGAGAACTATGTGAAATGCGCGGGAGATGAGGATTATCCTCTTCTTGCCAGCAATATTGCAAATACCAAGAAATTCGACATTGAGACACCTGATGTGGTCATTAAGGTTAAGCCTGACAGGACAGATCTTGTGGAATCAAGAATAGTAGACGGAAGACAGTGTCTTGTAATTGCGGTTGATGATCATATCGAAGTAAACGGAATCAATGTGCGGACCTTTATGAACAAGTGATATGATTAATGCATTTAGCAGGTTTTGGCGTGCAAATAAGCTGGGCCTTGATGGTATCAAGGCCTGGTTTTTTAGCTTGTGCTAAGGTTTACGGTATTTAGCTTATACCAGTATAAGGATTGACATTTAAATTGCATGCAATATAATTATTGAGTAATAATTTTTTTTTGGAGGATAAAATGCTTAAGACACTTTTAGCACAGGTAAAGGAATACAAGCTCCCCTCTGTACTTACACCTGTTGCCATGATTGGCGAAGTTATATGCGAGATGGTCATTCCTATCCTGATGGCCAGGATAGTTGATGAAGGAATATATGGCAACGACATGGGATTTATCCTTAGGACAGGTGCCATGATGGTCGTCATAGCAATCCTGGGACTTGTTGCGGGACTTTTGGGAGCATACTGGGGAGCCAAGGCTTCCGCCGGACTTGCCAAGAATCTTCGAAAGGCGATGTTTGAAAATATTCAGACCTTCTCTTTTTCAAATATCGACAAATTCTCAACATCAGGTCTGGTTACAAGACTTACCACCGATGTTACCAACATCCAGAATGCCTACATGGTCACACTTCGAATGGCCATGAGAGCACCGGCTTCAATGATTGTTGCTATGGTCATGTCTTTTATCATCAGCCCAAGACTTGCCAGCATCTATCTGATTGCGGTTTTATTCTTAGGCTGCATCATCCTTTTTGTAATGGGACGTGCAACCAGATATTTCAAGGCTGTATTTGAGAAGTATGATGAGCTCAACGAGAGCGTTCAGGAAAACGTATCAGCCATCAGAGTTGTAAAGGCCTATGTAAGAGAGGATTACGAGAACGATAAGTTCAAAAAAGCTGCCTTCAATATCTATAACATGTTCGTAAAGGCAGAGATGAACGTGGTATTCATGGCTCCTATCATGACAGCAACTGTTTATGCCTGCATCCTTCTCATAAGCTGGTTTGGTGCCCACATGATCGTTGGAAGCGAGCTTTCAACCGGTAGCCTTATGAGCCTTCTTACTTATTGCATGAACATTCTCATGAGCCTTATGATGCTTGCAGTCATCTTCGTTATGATGACCATGGCACAGGCCAGTGGAAAGCGTATCGCAGAGGTTATCAATGAGAAAGCAGATATCACCAATCCTGACAATCCAGTAATGGAAGTTAAGGACGGAAGTATTTCTTTTGACCATGTGGACTTCTCCTACACCAGCGATTCAGAAGAACCGGTGTTAAAAGACATATCTCTGGATATAAAGTCAGGAGAGACAATAGGTATTATCGGAGGAACCGGCTCAGCCAAGTCCTCACTGGTAAATCTTATCAGCAGACTCTACGATGTCACCAAGGGAAGCATCAAGGTTGGAGGCGTTGACGTAAGAAGCTATGACATGGAGGTCTTAAGAGACCAGGTATCTGTGGTGCTTCAAAAGAACGTTCTCTTTTCAGGTACTATTCTGGAGAACCTCAGATGGGGTGACAAAAATGCCACAGAAGAGGAATGCATAAGAGCCTGCAAGATGGCCTGTGCAGATGAGTTTATCGAGAGAATGCCCGATAAGTACAATACCATGATAGAGCAGGGCGGAACCAATGTGTCAGGTGGTCAGAGACAGAGGCTTTGTATTGCTAGAGCTCTTTTGAAAAAGCCCAAGATCCTTATTCTGGACGACTCCACAAGTGCTGTTGATACTGCAACAGATGCCAGGATCAGAAAGGCATTTGCCCAGGAGATTCCGGGAACTACCAAGCTTATCATCGCTCAGAGGATCAGCTCCGTGCAAAACTGCGACAGGATAATCGTTATGGATGACGGACAGGTTAACGGATTTGGAACTCACGAAGAGCTCCTTAAGAGCAACGAGATTTACAGAGAAGTATACGAGTCACAGACCGGAGCATCAGGTGATGCTGACTTTGATCAAGTAGGCTGAGAGCAGAACTTCCTTGTTATAGAGAGGTAAAAATATGGCAGATAACAAAGAGATAAAGAACGGGCCGGGATCCGGCAATAGGCGCGGAATGCCCCGTCCCAAGGTTGAAAACCCGGGTCTTCTTTTTAAGCGGATAATGGGCTATGTATTTAAGTTTTATCCTGTGCATATGATCACAGTTGTAGTGTGCATCTTAGTCACAGTTTTTTCCAGTGTCCAGGGAACTTTGTTCACTAAGACACTTATCGATTCATATATTCAGCCGATGGTGGATTCAGGAAGTAATGACTACGGACCCTTGCTTGGGGCAATGGGAAGGGTTGCGATTTTCTACCTGCTTGGTGTGGCGGCTGCTTTTCTTCAGCAAAGGGTCATGGTTGAGATCAATCAGGGAACCTTAAAAAGGCTCCGTGAGGACCTGTTTACCCACATGGAAAGCCTTCCTATCAAGTACTTCGACACTCATGCCCACGGCGATATCATGTCGATCTACACCAACGATATTGATACCTTAAGGCAGATGATAAGCCAGAGTATTCCTCAGCTTTTAAACAGTGCCATCACCATCGTATCAGTACTGGCATCCATGATCGTTTTAAGCCTTCCCCTTACCGGGGTTACCCTTTTGATGGTTGCAGTTATGCTGTTCTGCTCTGCAAAGGCTACCAAGTCTTCAGGTAAGAACTTTGTTGCCCAGCAAAAGAACCTTGGAGCCATCAACGGATTTATCGAAGAGATGATGACCGGCCAGAAGGTTGTAAAGGTGTTCAACCACGAGGCCGACAACATAGAGAAATTCAATGAGCTCAATGAAGAGCTGTACCAGAGTGCATTTAAGGCCAATGCCTTTTCCGGCGCGCTTGGTCCTATCAATGCTCAGCTTGGTAACACCAGCTACGTTCTTTGTGCCATCATTGGTGGCGCCATAGCCCTTTCCGACAGTGTGTTTGTGGGCTTTACAGTTGGTGCACTGGCAAGCTTCTTGACCTTTAACAAGAGCTTTTCAATGCCTATCAACCAGGTCAGCATGCAGTTTAACTCCATCATCATGGCGCTGGCAGGTGCTGAGAGAATCTTCAAGCTCATTGATGAGCCTTCCGAGACTGATGAAGGATACGTTATGCTTGTGGATTCTATGGAAAAGGACGGCGAGATCGTAGAAGCAGATCACCACACAGGACACTGGGCATGGAAGCATTATCACAAGGCTACCGATACCACAACCTACCAGCCAATGGAGGGAGATGTTACCTTCAATGATGTGGATTTCGGATATACCGATGAAAAGATGGTTCTCCACAACATCGTGCTTCACGCAAAGCCAGGACAGAAGATTGCCTTTGTAGGTTCTACCGGTGCAGGAAAGACCACTATCACAAATCTTATCAACCGTTTTTATGATATCCAGGATGGAAAGATCAGATACGACAATATCAACATCAACAAGATCAAGAAGGCAGACCTTAGGAGGTCTCTTGGCATTGTTCTTCAGGATACACATCTTTTCACCGGAACGGTCAAGGACAATATAAGATATGGTAAGCTGGATGCTACCGATGAAGAAGTAATTGCAGCAGCCAAGCTTGCCAATGCCCACAGCTTTATAAAAAGGCTTCCGGAAGGCTATGACACCATGCTGACAGGGGACGGATCAAACCTCTCCCAGGGTCAGAGACAGCTCCTTGCAATTGCCAGGGCAGCTATTGCCGATCCTCCGGTGCTTATCCTTGATGAAGCTACTTCTTCCATTGATACCAGAACAGAGAAGATCGTTCAGGACGGAATGGACAAGCTCATGAAGGGCAGAACTACATTTGTTATTGCCCACAGGCTTTCAACTGTAAGGAATTCCGACTGCATAATTGTTCTTGAGCAGGGAAGGATCATTGAGCAGGGTACTCATGATGAGCTCATTGCAAGAAAACAGAAATACTATCAGCTTTACACAGGTATGAAATCTGAGACTGCGTAAGCAAAAGAAATAATAAAGAAATCCGGGGAAAACAGATGGGACATCTATCTGATTATGTCAGCTGGCGCGGAGATTTAAGCTTCGCTGAAAGAGGATTCAGAATTGAAGATAACCTGGTACTCTCTGAACTGGTTTATATCGATTATAAGCCGGTTATCAGGGACAGGAGATCTGTGCCCCTAAAAGAGGCTGTTACGGAGCTTGACAGGTGCGGACTTTTGAAGAACACCAGAGCAGGCTCCACCGGAGCTGATGTGGATTTTGCCAGGATGTGTGCATCGTCAAAGAGATTTGGCGATGTTATCCTTTATGATTTCAAAGATATTTTTGATACTTCAGACAGACAGTTTGCAGCTGTCACTTATCTGATAGACGGTGGTCCCACCGTAATAGCTTTCAGGGGAACGGACTCCACCATCATAGGGTGGAAAGAAGACTTTATGATCAGTTACACCAACGTTCCTTCTCAGGATCTTGCCCTGGAATATGCCATCGAAAATGTGGATGAGGCAAAGGGCGAGGTCATCATTTTGGGACATTCCAAAGGGGCACATCTGGCTCTTTATGCCGCTGCCCATCTCAATGACAAACAACAGGCAAAACTGACCCATGTCTACCTAAATGACGGGCCGGGCTTTTGCAATGATGTCCTTGATAAATCCCTCATCGACACCATTAAAGATAAGACAACCAAGATAACACCGGAGTATTCCATAATCGGAAGGCTCTTTGAACCTGAAGTGGGGGAGAGCGTTATAGTAAGAAGCTCCAATATGGCTATGTTGCAGCACAGCATGTCCAGCTGGCTTTTGGATGATGGGGGCGGTCTTTTGTCCTGCCGGGATCATGCGCCGGAGAGCGATATTATAAACGATGTCATAGAGCGCTTTATAGAGGGAATGAATCTTCCTGCAAGAGAGAGATTCGTTGATTCGCTTTTCGATTCCATGGCTGATACGGGAGCAACTACCATAAAAGAATTTGCCTCCCAGGGACCTTCCGCCTTTGAAGACCTTGTCATGAAGATGATAGGGAGCGATGCCCTGAATCTTAAGGGCAAGGCGAGAAAAGTCAGGAAAAAAGATGATGAGAAGCTGAATGTTTTTCTAAGGCTCTGGGGATTTGTGAGCAGGAAGAAGGCCATAAGGATAGGACTGTCTCTTTTCCTGGCAATCCTTTGCTTTGCCTTCCCTGATTTTGCCATGGAATCTGTGGTTTTTGCTGCCCTTGTGATCCTTTGTATCTATGAAACAGTGCTGACTGTAAGGCATTTAAGGGAGTCGGACTGGAACTTCAGAAAAGAAAGACCAAGGGTTACGCTTTGTATCATCCTTTGCGTTCTTACCTCCATGATGCTGGTAAAGGATGAGGCTTTATTTGTTATTTCCAGTACGCTTTTAGGCATAGTTTTCCTGTCGCTGGCATATCAGAACCTGATCAACTTCAGGATATTTAAAAGCCGTTTATTTGAACGTTTCAGGTACTCCTTTGAGGGTATAGTTACCCTGCTTCTTGGGGCATATATTCTGGTCGTTCCTGATATCGAGAACAGCTGGTATATGTTTTCCTGCGGGAGTATTTTACTGATAGATACGATTTTTGAAGTCCTTAAGCTATTAAGGGACAGAAGCAGACAACATAGAAGATAAGAAGAGTGGAAAATAAGGACATGAAAAGAGGAGCTGCAGCTTTTAAAGTGCAGCTCCTTTAATGTGCATGAATAATGAAGCTATCAGTTAACCAATGGCTTTTTTAACTGCTTCAAGAACACGATCAGCCTGGAATGGCTTTACGATGAAGTCCTTGGCGCCAGCCTGAATAGATTCAATTACCATTGCCTGCTGACCCATAGCAGAACACATGATGCAA
>DFGW01000169.1 GCA_002372465.1 Butyrivibrio sp. UBA3740 | reverse complement strand
TCTTTTCCGATAATGACATGTTATCTGCCGTTGTAGCAGTATTCTGCAAAGCAAGCAAGCTGATCATCTTCTCGGATATCGACGGACTATACGACGGGAACCCCAAGACTGACCCGAATGCGAAGGTCATCAGCAGGGTAGAAGAGATCACGGAAGAACTTAAGAATGTAGCTTCAGGCTCAGGGTCAAATCGCGGAACCGGCGGAATGATAACTAAGCTGGAAGCTGCTGAGCTTGCCACAGCTCATGGGATAGATGTTCTTGTCACCAACGGCAAGAATCCGGAGATGCTTTACGATATCATTGAGAAAAAGAAAGTCGGGACATTATTTGTCGCCAGAAAATGATGAAACAAAAAAGCTGCCACATTAAGTGACAGCTTTTAAAATATCAGGGATTCTCGTGGTACTTGTCGTAGATCTCGGTAAGATAGGTCTTAACGATCTGGATGTTGGACATCTTGCGAAGATCTGCATTGCCCATAAGGACTGCGATCTCATCAGCCAAAAGAAGCATGTTGAAGATCTTGAGCTTGAACTGATCTCTGGTGAGCTGATCAACATTGATCTCCATAAGAGGAGAGCCAAGCTTCATAGTAACGTTGTCGTCAGCGATACCTGTCTGAACGAGCCTTGTCTCAGGATCGAAGTTAACGTAAAGGATGAGCTGTTCCTTCTCGTGCTTCTTAAGGGAAGTGGGATTCTGGTGGGAAATCTCCATCCATTCGTAAAGATCAGCTTCATCGGGATTCATAAGGTACTTGGTGAGTTCTTCCTTATGCTTCTCCACATACTGCATGTACTTGCTGGCATTGGGGCCTGTGTATGCAAGCTCAACCTTAACGCCGTTTTCAGTCTTAACAAGACGGCACTTCTCAGCGACTTCCTTTATCTTGAGAGATGTTTCTGTATTACCGATCATCTTAAAGGTGCCGGTCTCTAATTCCTGCTTAAATTCCATCTTTGTCTCCTTTTTATTATATCGAACACAACTTAAATCAGTAGATAGTATAGCATAAAGGGTATAAAAATGGTATACTATCTAGAGTCTGTTTTTGGGAAAAGACAGACCCTAGATTTTTAAGAAGAAAGTTTTGTACGGGTAAGAAATGGCAACAAATCAGAGGGGAAAAAGAACCGGGAAGACCAGTCAGAAGGGTGCTTCCAGGTCTAGAAGTGCATCAGCAGGAAACAGAAGGATCCAGGAAGAGGAACTTGATTATTCTCTTAAGAGTGAGCTTGTAGTCATCGCTATGGTAGCTCTTACTGTATTTCTGTTCCTTTGTAATTTTGGCATATGCGGAGCATTTGGAAATGCCTTAAGCAGCATTTTATTTGGTCTGTTTGGAATTACTGCCTATATAGCACCACTGGTAGCTTTGGGTGCTGTTGCTATAGGCGTGGCCAACTTCGGCTCCAGCGCTTCCACGCGCAAGATCGTTTCAGGAGTCGTTATTTTTCTTATTATTGGTATAGTGGCTGACCTTTTGGTGGGCAGACCACAGTCTTTGAATTCCTATGACATTAAGACAATTTATACGGAGGCTTCCGCAGGAAGGAACGGAGGCGGCTTTTTTGCCGGGTCACTGGCTTATCTTTCCTATAAGTATCTGTCCCTGGCAGGAACGGCTCTTTTACTACTTCTTATCGGAATTGCTTCCGTTGTGGTATTTACGCAGCACTCCTTTGTGGGCGGTCTTAAGAAGGGCGGTCGTAAGCTCATTGACAAGACAAGGGAAGAGGCTGACAACTACCGTGACTATGCCGAGAGACGCCGTGAGAAGATGGAGCGCAGACGCGCCCAGATTGAGGAAGAGAGGCGCCTTGCCATAGAGCAGAAGGAAGACGAGAAGATCCTTCGAATGGAGAAAAAGGCCATTGGAGTAACCACCGATCTCGAGCTTGGAAGAGATGATGAAGAGGGCGAGGACCTTGGAGAAATAAGGCTTCACAACGAGAAGAATGAGAAGTCCAAGAGCCTGTTTATTCCCGATGAAGACGAATTCCACGACGACATTCACGAGATTGTTTTAAATCGGGATGAACACCTGATAGAAACTGACATAGAGCCTGACGGGCAGCGGGTTATGCGCATGGAACCCGAGATCCATGGCATGGGCTATGATGACCCCATAGAAGAAGCTGATGAGGCGATAGAAGAGATCACAGCAGTGGCAAAAGAGCCTTTTGCAAAGGATTCTTTTGCTGAAAAAGAACCGGCCAATGAAAGACCGGGCAAGCTTGTGGCAAGAGCTGCTGATGAAATTGATGAAGATGAGGATATCCTTCCTGATGTACCTGTCCATGCAGAACACCTTGGAAACGGTATGAACGGAGACTATGTCATCCATGCTCAGGACCATATTTCCAGAAATCCCAAGGCAGACAGTAAGATAAACGGTGCTGCTCCTTCTTCGGTTGCAAACCTTGGCCCCGGACCACATACCACGAGCCCCGGACTTGAGCAGGAGATTGAGAAGAAAAAGCGGGAGATACCCAAGAAATACAAATTCCCACCTTTAGATCTTTTGGAAAAGGGTGTGAAGAACAAGAATACAGATTCCGAAAGGCAGCTTAAGGAGACAGCCTATAAGCTTCAGGAAACCCTTAAGACCTTCGGCGTTAATGTCACTGTTACAGACATCAGCCAGGGACCGGCTGTCACGAGATTTGAGCTCCAGCCTGAACCGGGAGTCAGGGTCAACAAGATAGTAGGTCTTGCGGATGATATCAAGATGAATCTGGCGGCCAGTGACATCAGAATTGAAGCGCCTATCCCCGGGAAAGCAGCTGTAGGAATTGAAGTGCCCAACAAGGAGAACCAGGCAGTAGCACTTCGCGATCTGTTCGAATCTCCTGAGTACAAGAACTTCTCATCCAAGCTTGCCTTTGCTGTTGGTAAAGACATCGCCGGCAAGACTGTGGTTGCAGATATTGCCAAGATGCCTCACCTTCTTATTGCAGGAGCAACAGGCTCCGGTAAGTCGGTCTGCATCAATACCATCATCATGAGCCTTATCTACAAGGCTAAGCCTGAAGAGGTTCAGATGATCATGATCGACCCTAAGATAGTAGAGCTTTCAGTTTACAATGGAATCCCTCATCTTATGATTCCTGTCGTAACCGATCCTAAGAAGGCTGCTGCAGCTCTTAACTGGGCTGTTGCAGAGATGACCAACAGATATAAGAAGTTTGCCGATTCCGGGGTGAGAGATTTAAAGGGATATAACAGACTTGCCCAGGAGAGTGGCGATCCTGACATGAAAGTTTTGCCTCAGCTGGTTGTTATCGTAGACGAGCTTGCTGACCTTATGATGGTATCAGCCAATGAAGTCGAGGATGCAATATGCAGACTTACACAGCTGGCAAGAGCTGCAGGCATTCACCTTATTATTGCAACCCAGCGTCCTTCAGTAGACGTCATCACGGGACTTATCAAGGCCAATATGCCAAGCCGTGTTGCCTTTGCTGTATCAAGTGGTGTGGATTCCAGAACCATTCTTGATATCAACGGCGCTGAAAAACTCCTTGGAAAGGGCGACATGCTCTTTTATCCTCAGGGCTACACAAAGCCCGCCAGAGTTCAGGGAGCGTTTGTATCAGACAAAGAAGTTCAGGCAGTCACTGATTTCTTAAGGAATCAGGGGATTGATTCCTCTTACAGCGAGGAGATAGAACAACAGATCCAGAACATGCAGGCATCAGGAGGCGGAGCAGGTGGCGCATCCTCAGGTGCAGGTGATTCGGGATCCGGGCGTGACGAGTACTTTGTTCAGGCAGGGAACATCATCATAGAAAAAGAAAAAGCGTCAATCGGTATGCTACAGCGTGTGTTCAAGATTGGTTTTAACCGGGCAGCAAGAATCATGGACCAGCTGTGTGAAGCCGGTGTGGTAGGTGATGAAGAAGGGACCAAGCCCAGAAAAGTACTTATGACTAAGCAGGAATTTGAAGCTTACGTCAACGGAGACTAATACTTGAGTCAGCCCGAAAGCACTACGCTGCTGAGGGCGTGAGAACATGATGCAGATGTGAGCATGCACCTTTGCCAAAGGCAACTTTAATGTGCATGCGAATCCATTTGCATCAACGATGTAAATGGAGGAGAGCAATGGCTGTAAAAAGTGACATCGAAATCGCACAGGAAGCAAAAATGCTTCACATCAGAGAAGTAGCAGAAAAGCTTCAGATCACAGAGGACGATCTTGAGTACTATGGCAGGTACAAGGCTAAATTGTCTGAGGAGTATCTGAAGAAGGTTCAGGGTAACAAGAAGGGCAAGCTTATCCTGGTAACCGCCATCAACCCGACCCCTGCAGGTGAGGGTAAGACCACAACCAGTGTCGGTCTTGGCGATGCTCTTAACAGGCTTGGTTATAAGACTGTTATTGCGCTGCGTGAGCCTTCCCTTGGACCTTGCTTTGGAATCAAGGGCGGAGCAGCAGGCGGCGGATATGCACAGGTTGTACCTATGGAGGATCTTAACCTTCATTTCACCGGCGACTTCCATGCCATTACTTCAGCTAACAACCTCCTTGCGGCACTTTTAGATAATCATATCCAGCAGGGCAACGAACTGGGTATCGATACAAGACAGATCATATGGAAAAGAGCTGAGGACATGAATGACAGAGCCCTCAGAAATATAGTTGTAGGACTTGGAGCAAAGGCTGACGGAGTTCCCAGAGAGGACCACTTCGTTATCACAGTTGCATCCGAGATCATGGCTATCCTTTGCCTGGCAAGTGATATGGACGACTTAAAGGCAAGGCTTTCAAGGATCATTGTGGCTTATACAAGAGACGGAAAGCCTGTTACAGCCAAGGACCTCAACGCAGTTGGTTCAATGGCAGCTCTTTTGAAGGATGCCATCAAGCCTAACCTGGTTCAGACCTTAGAGCATACACCGGTTATCGTTCATGGAGGACCTTTCGCAAACATCGCTCACGGATGTAACTCAGTAAGAGCCACAAAGACAGCTCTTTCAATCTCTGATTACACTGTTACTGAGGCAGGTTTCGGTGCTGACCTTGGTGCTGAGAAGTTCCTCGATATCAAGTGCCGTATTGCAGGACTTAAGCCTGACGCAGTTGTTCTGGTAGCGACTATCAGAGCCCTTAAGTACAACGGCGGAGTTGCTAAGGCTGACCTTGGAACAGAGAACCTTGAGGCTCTTAAAAAGGGTATCGTAAACCTTGAGAAGCACATTGAGAATATTCAGAAATACGGCGTTCCTGTAGTAGTTACACTGAACGCTTTCCTTACAGATACACAGGCTGAGATGGACTTTGTTAAGAAGTTCTGTGAAGAAAGAGACTGCAAGTTTGCCCTTTCAGAAGTATGGGCAAAGGGCGGCGAAGGCGGAGAAGCCCTTGCAAAAGAAGTTATCAACACTATTGAGACTAAGCCTTCAAACTATGCACCTATTTATTCAGATGATCTTTCACTTACTGAGAAGATCAACAAGATCGCTACTGAGATCTACGGAGCAGACGGAGCAAACATCCTTCCTGCAGCAGCCAAGCAACTGGCTAAGCTTGAAGAGCTCGGATTTGGCAAGCTTCCTGTATGTATGGCCAAGACTCAGTATTCACTTTCCGATGATCCTAATATGCTTGGAAGACCAAGAGATTACCAGATCACGGTTCGTGAGGCATATGTTTCTGCCGGTGCAGGCTTTGTAGTTGCTCTTACCGGTGCTATCGTAACAATGCCCGGTCTTCCCAAGAGACCTGCAGCCTTTGACATCGATGTGGACAGCGAAGGCAAGATAGTAGGGCTCTTCTAAGCGATATAAGGAGATAATATGATACGTATTGATGGTAAGGCTATATCAGCTCAGATCAAGGATGAGCTTAAGGAAAAGACAAAAGAGCTCAAGGCTAAGGGGATAGAGGTCACACTGGCTGTTATCCTGGTGGGTGAAGACCCTGCTTCCCAGGTCTATGTTCGTAACAAGAAGAGGGCCTGTGAGTACATCGGTTACAATTCACTTTCCTATGAACTTCCGGCTGATACCAGCCAGGAGGAGCTCCTTAAGCTGGTGGATGAGCTCAACAAAAGAGAAGATGTGGATGGCATTTTAGTTCAGATGCCTCTTCCCAAGCATATTGATGAAAAGCTTGTCATAAATGCAATCGATCCTTCCAAGGATGTGGATGGTTTTCATCCCGTGAACGTGGGAGCTCTGGTGATCGGCGAAGAGGGATTTGTATCCTGTACTCCCGCCGGAGTTATACAGCTTCTGAAAAGAGGACTTCCCGACTATGACATTTCCGGTAAGGAATGCGTTATCGTCGGAAGATCCAACATCGTCGGAAAGCCCATGTCTTTACTTATGCTTAAGGAAAATGCCACTGTTACCGTAGCTCATTCCAGAACCAAAAATCTTGAGGAAGTATGCAAAAGAGCTGATATAATTATTGCGGCGGTTGGTAAAGCCAAAATGATAACGGCTGACCATGTCAAGGAAGGAGCTGTAGTCATAGATGTTGGAATCAACAGAAATGATGATGGAAAGCTCTGCGGAGATGTGGATTTTGAAGCAGTCAGCAAGATAGCATCAGCTATCACTCCGGTTCCCGGAGGTGTTGGGCCCATGACCATTGCCATGCTTATGAACAATTGCTATGAGGCTGCCATAAGGCATCACAGATAAACTTATTATATGAAGGGCGTTCTATGAAGTGTCCTAATTGCGGGCTTGAAATTCCTGAAGGACATATGTACTGTGACAGTTGCGGCACAGAGATCAATTTTGTCCCGGATTTTGAGCCGGAGGTTGAGAACCAGATAAATGCCACTCTTTCAGAGATGGCTGATGAACTTAATAAAGAAGAACGTCTCAGGCAGGAGAAAATCGAGAGACGAAACGCCATTATAAAGGCTATTGCGTCAAAGTGGAAGCTTATCCTTATCGGAACAGTTTCAGCTATTGTTGTCGTGATTGCAGTGTTTGTGCTTTTTGTCTACAGCAATAAGACGCCTCTTTACTACCTGAGTATCGCAGAGAATGCCAGATCTTCAGGAAACACTGAGGAGGCGATCAAAAGTCTTCGGGAAGGCAATAAGGCACATCCTGCCAATTCCGACATCATCTTCAGACTCTCGGATTATTATCTCGAGGAAGGTGACAGGGATGATGCGGTTGAGACTTTAAGGCTGATCACAGATACAGCTCTTTTCCCTGAGGATAAGGTTTTGTCTGCTTATGAAAGCATTATTTCGATTTATAAGCAGGCCGGTGACTATGAAAAGCTTGCCCGGTTCTTATCCGGAACAGAAGATACGATGATTTCGGATCTGCGCACTAAGTATGTTCCCAATATGCCGGTGATAGCACCTGCTTCAGGAACCTATGATGAGGTGAATGTATCTCTGAAAGTAATAGACGGATCGGGTAATAGCATCTATTACACTGTCAATGACGGAGATCCGGATTCCGGAAGTATTCTGTACGAGAACGAGATTGTTCTGGATACAGAAGGAACCTACAAGGTAAAGGCTGTGGCAGTCAATGATCTTGGAATCTGCAGCGTGGTGGCAGAGAGCGACTATGTGGTTGTTAAGGGGGCTCCTGCTGCGCCGGAGATCATGGAACCCAGCGGCGAATACAATCAGAACACCATGATCGTGGTTGTGGCTGAGGCAGGTAATACCATCTTCTATACCACAGACGGTTCAGATCCGGACATGGAGTCCAAGCAGTACGTTTCACCTATTACCATGCCTGTAGGTACAAGTCATTTTAAGTTCATAGCCTATGACACTGAGGGGAATGCCAGTGAGATAGTGGAAAGAGATTATCACCTTGTTTACTCAAGGCTGGTTTCTGCAGAACAGGCTGTAAACAATCTGGTTTCAACACTGGTAAGGCTGGATATTTTGCTGGATTCTTCAGGTAAGGTTCGCGGAATTGACGGTCATAACGAGTATATATATAATTCAATCATCGAAATAGAAGGTGCCGGAGAGTATTACGTGGTTGTGGAGAATCATGTATCCTATGACGGTCACACAGCCCCAACAGGGCTCATGTATGCGGTTAATACCCACGACGGCACAGTTAACAGACTTGGATATGATTCAAGCGGAAAATATACACTTATAACAATATCAAACAGATAGGAGGAGAAGTATGTTCAAAATTTTGGAGGCAAATGAGCTTACAACGAACATTTTTCAGATGATCGTTGAGGCTCCACGTGTGGCAAGCGCCTGCTTGCCGGGGCAGTTTCTTATCATCCGTGTCAACAAGGATGGTGAGAGGATCCCTTTAACAATCTGTGATTATGACAGAGAGAAGGGAACAGTTGAGATAGTAGTACAGGCTATCGGTGCAGAGACCTATAAGCTTTCTCATCTTAAGGCGGGAGATGAGCTTGCTGATGTTGTAGGTCCTTTGGGAAAGTCTTCTGACCTTGTTTACGAGGACATCGAGGAGCTTAAGAAAAAGAAGATTGTCTTCATCGCAGGCGGTGTTGGTACAGCACCTGTTTATCCTCAGGCAAAGTGGCTTAAGGAACATGGTGTAGACTGCGACGTTATCATCGGAGCTAAGAATAAGGACCTTGTTATTCTTGAGGACAGATTTAAAGAGGTATGCAACCTTCATATCACAACCGATGATGGTTCCTACGGAAGAACCGGTATGGTTACTGTAGCACTTCAGGACCTTTGGAATGAAGGCAATAAGTATGATCACTGCGTTGCTATCGGACCTATGATCATGATGAAATTTG
>DFGW01000096.1 GCA_002372465.1 Butyrivibrio sp. UBA3740 | reverse complement strand
CCTCAGAATTGCAGGACTCCCTGTCCTTATGGAAATGGAAGAACATTCTGCTTTCCATGTATGGCTAAGATCATGGATGAGCACAGAGAATCAAGAAAGGCGGCTTAATAATGGAAGAGCTGAAGATAAAGATAGAGCTGGATCCGGTCAATGACAGGATTATCCAGTTCCCCGGCAACAGAAGTGAAATAGAAAGTGATATCAGTAATCCGAAGGCTCTTGTGGTAGGAACAGACGGAAATTTCCGTACAGTGAACACCACGGAACTGGACAGAATACTGGAGGATCTGGGAGATGATGGTCTGGCATATTCACTCAGCAAAGATTATGTCATGGTCTTTTCAAACAGAGCTATAGTCCATACGGAGTTTGGAAACTATCTTGTGGGAAGCGCCGTGTTCATGAAGACAGGCAGAGATTCCAGGATAAAGGAACTTTCAAGTTTGGACATAAAGGCGATAAGAACTCTGTTTGAGAGGAGTCTTGTAAAGCTGAGCTGCGCATCAGTCAGCTTTAAAGCATTTCCGCTAGATCATGACTATGGTGAAGCTGCGTGAGGTAACTGCCTATGAATAATGGTGAGACTTCAAAAGAAGCCATAAGGTTTGTGATAAATGTTGCCAGAGTTTCCGGAAGTGGTCTCATAAAGGGAATAAGGATCTATATGAGGAACCATGAAAAGAGACACAATGCCCCCAAAGAAGGCAAGCAGACAGTAAAGGAACTCATTAAACAGGGACAGGGCGCTTCAAGTATGGAAGTAAGCGGTGAGAGCATCGGTACTTTCAAGAAGATTGCTAATAAATACGGAGTGGATTTTGCGATTGTAAAAGACAAAACAGCGGATCCGCCTCGTTATATGTGTTTTTTCAAGGCTAAGGACATGGATGCCATTACAGCTGTGGTAAAAGAGTATTCTGCAGAGATTGTGAAAAGAGGACAGAAGAAAGAAAAACCCAGTCTTGTGCAGCAGCTCCGTAAGCTTAAGGAAGAAATCTCAAAGAAGCCCCACAAGGAAAAGACGAGATATAAGGAGAAAGTCAGATGAACAGAAAGCTGAAGAAGAAAATTATCCTTAATATCCCGTATGTTGCTGTGGGACTTTTCTGTACCAACCTTGGTGAAGCATGGAGAATAGCATGGGGAAGCAATATGTCTGAGAAAGTCCAGGGACTTGTCCTGTATGGCGGATTAAGTAAGGCATTTGCAAATATGCTTCCAAGTCTTCATCCGTTTGACCTTTGCGTTGGCATAGCTTTTGGAGCAGGGCTGCGGCTTGCAGTCTATATCAAAAGCAAGAATGCCAAAAACTTTCGTCACGGAAAAGAGTATGGATCAGCACGCTGGGGGAAACAGGAGGACATAGAGCCATTTGAAGACCCGGTGTTTGCAAATAATGTGATCCTGTCACAGACAGAACGCATTACCATGAACAACCGGCCAAAGGATCCCAAACTCGCAAGGAATAAGAACGTCCTTGTGGTAGGTGGTTCTGGTTCCGGTAAGACAAGGTTTTTCATAAAACCGAATCTCTTACAGTTCCACAGTTCCTATGTATTGACTGATCCCAAGGGAACCGTAATCAATGAAGTAGGAAATGCATTTGTGCAGGCTGGCTACAGGATAAAGATATTTAATACTGTGAATTTCAAGAAGAGCATGCATTTCAATCCGTTCCAATATATCCATTCGGAGTCTGATATATTGAAGCTTGTAACAACACTCATGGCAAATACCAAGGGTGAGGGCACTCCCGGAGATCCTTTCTGGGAGAAAGCCGAGAAGCTGCTTTATACAGCACTTATCGGCATGATCTATTATGAGGCTCCTGAGGAAGAGAGGAATTTTAATACACTTGTTGAAATGATCAATTCCATGGAGGTAAGGGAGGATGATGAATCATTCCAGAATGCAGTGGATATCCTGTTTTCAAGGCTTGAGAAAAAGAATCCTGATCACTTCGCAGTAAGGCAGTATAACAAATACAAATTAGCTGCCGGAAAGACTGCGAAATCTATTTTGGTTTCATGCGGTGCAAGGCTTGCCTGCTTTGACATTGAGCAGGTTCGTGAAGTTATGAGTTATGACGAGCTGGAGCTTGATACGCTTGGGGATAAGAAGACGATACTGTTCCTTATCATGTCAGATACGGACAGTACTTTTAACTTTCTTATCAGTATCATCTACAGCCAATTGTTCAACCTTCTTTGTGAAAAGGCCGATGATGTGTACGGTGGAAAGCTCCCTGTGCATGTACGCTGCCTCATTGATGAGGCGGCGAACATCGGCCAGATACCTAACCTGGAGAAGCTCATGGCTACCATACGAAGCCGTGAGATATCAGCAGCGCTGGTTCTGCAGGCAAAGTCACAGTTGAAGGCGATATACAAGGATAATGCAGAGACCATTTGTGCAAACTGCGATTCGCAGATATTCCTTGGCGGATCCGAGCAGTCAACGCTTAAAGATATAAACGCTACTCTCGGAAAAGAGACCATTGATATGTATAACACAGGTGAGTCCAGGGGAAGTCAGCCAAGCTACAACATGAATTACCAGAAGCTTGGTCATGACCTTATGAG
>DFGW01000038.1 GCA_002372465.1 Butyrivibrio sp. UBA3740 | reverse complement strand
ATCAAGGATGACGTAAGAGGTCTTCAGACCTTCGATCTTCGTACAGGTGTACATGTAGTTACAGCTATCGAAGCTCCTTTCCTTGATCTTATGGGTAAGTTCCTTGAGGTTCCTGCAGCATCACTTATGGGTGATGGACTTCAGAGAACATCAGTAAGATTCCTTTCTTACCTTTTCTATGTAGGAGACAGAAAGAAGACAGATCTTCCATATGAGGAAGAGCCTGATTCAGACTGTGACTGGTACAGACTTCGTCATGAGGAGGCTATGGATCCTGATCACATTGTAGCTCTTGCAAAAGCAACTCATGAGAAATACGGTTTTGAAGATTTCAAGCTTAAGGGTGGAGTTCTTCAGCCGGATGAGGAAGTTAAGGCTGTAACAGCTATTAAAGAAGCATTCCCGAATGCAAGAGTAGACCTTGATCCTAACGGCTGCTGGAGCCTTGCAGAAGCTATCCGCGTAGCGCCTGCTCTTAAGAAGGTTCTTGCTTATGTTGAGGATCCATGTGGTGCAGAGAATGGTTTCTCAGGACGTGAGATCATGGCTGAGTTTAAGCAGGAGACAGGAATGCCGACAGCCACAAACATGATCGACACAGACTGGAGACAGATGAGACACTGCATCCAGCTTAAGAGTGTAGACATTCCTCTTGCAGATCCACACTTCTGGACAATGGAAGGTTCTGTACGTGTCGGACAGCTTTGCAATGACTTCGGTCTTATGTGGGGATGCCACTCAAACAACCACTTCGATATCTCACTTGCAATGGTAGCGCAGTGTGCAGCTGCAGTTCCGGGCAAGCTTAACGGTATCGATACTCACTGGATCTGGCAGGAAGGCAGAGAGCGCCTTACAAAGAACCCTATGCAGATCGTAGGCGGATGCATTAACGATATCGACAAGACTGTAGGTCTCGGTATCGAGGTTGATCGTGACCAAATCATGAAGGCAAACAAGCTTTATATCGATAACTGCCTCGGAGCACGTGATGATGCCATCGGAATGCAGTATCTCATTCCGGGATGGAAGTTCGATAACAAGCGCCCCTGCATGGTTAGATAATTAGGAAATTAAATTTAAATTTATAGGAGGATTAAAAAATGAAAAGATTATTATCAGTAGTATTGGCCGGTGCTATGGCTATGAGCATTCTTGCCGGTTGCGGATCATCCGGTGGAATCCAGGTTGGTGGAGGATCTTCATCAACAGAAACCACTGCAGCCGCAGCGGCAACACAGGCAGCAGGATCCGGTGAGTCAGCAGCTCCTGCAGCGAGTGCAGATGGAGAATCATCATTAAAGGGACAGAATGTAAGAGTAGTTATCGGTTCAACATCTACATCCGGTGATTCATACATGATGGCTGATGTTGTTACAAGATATCTTTCAAAGTATATGGGCTTCAACGGTAAAGTTGATGCCATCGGAAATGCAGCAGCTCTTGAGGAGATGCAGACAGCAAAGGGCGATGGAAAGACTGTTATGATGTTCCATGATATGACATATATGTCAGTTCTTTTCGGAGCAGTTGATGAGAAATATTCTCTTGAGAATATGACAATCGGACCACGTTTCGGTCGTAACCCGGGAGCTTGTTTCGGTGCAGCAAAGGAAAGTGGATGGACATCACTTAAGGATGTAACAGAGTATCTTAAGGCAAATCCTGACAAGACTGTTTCTTTCAATATTGAAGCAGGCGGAACATCACACATTGCATTTGCAGCTTACTATCTTGATGTTAAGGCAAAAGAGGGAGATGAGGTTGCAAGCAGAATCAAGGCAATCGTTGGTGGTACAACAGCTGAGAAGCTTCAGAGACTTTGGGACAGAAATGCAGACGTAATCTATGGCGATACATCAGCATTTGAGCAGTATACACTTGACGGTGTTGAAGCACAGCTTGCTATGAATATGTTTGATTCAGGCTCAACTGTAGAAGGCGTTGATATTCAGTCTATGGCAGATGACGGTGTTGAATTTAACGGAAAGCCATTTGACTTCCCTAAGGATTTTGCAATGTACTTCCCTAAGGATACAGATGCAAACGTACTTGCTGAGTACGAAGCAGCTATGAAGAAGGTTGTAAATGATCCTGATTTCCAGGCTGATATGAAGAAGCTTTACTACACAGTTCTTTCTGAGGATGAGGTAGGCTTAGAGGCTTCACGGCAGTTCATCCTTGAAAAGCGTGACATGTGTGCAGAGATCATCGCGCAGGCTCCAAACCTTGACGATATCACAGCTTAATTGAAATTTGGGTAATGCTATAGTCGCGGTTACCTGTGAGATAAAATATTTCAGAGTTGCCTTTTCACCAGCAAATAAAATATGTGAAAAGGCAACTTACATATAAGGGGAAAATATATGATAAATGTAGTTTATTCTACCGAGCACTGGATAGTTCCAAGGATCATCATAGGTATTCTGATCGTTCTTCTTGCAGCTATCATTATAACTGAAGGACGTGCGCGGCTGGCAAAGGGTGAAGCATTTTTCACAATGCCGAAGAAGTTCTTTAAAGAAAATCCTGATTTTATAAAACTATTTGGTACACTGATCCTTTTTGCAGGTTATATCATTACTCTTGATATCATCGGATTTACACTTACCAGTATAATTTTTGTATTTCTTTTCAATATTCTTTATGCCGGAACAAGTCCTAAATCAATAGGAATCAGCCTTTTGATCGCGGTAGTGGCTTCTTTGATAGTCAGCATTGCGTTCGGTGTATTTTTCAAGATAACTCTTCCAAACGGTATGTTCACGATAACATTCGTGGATTATGGATTCACTATTTACTAAAGGAGTGGCAAACAATGATTACTAATATTTTACTTGCAGTACTTGGTGTCATTGCCGGAATCATTTTTGGTGCCATTCCGGGTATGACAGCAACTATGGCGGTAGCGGTATTCCTGCCTATGACTTATGCTTATGACCTTGTACCTGCCTTATATCTTCTTTTAGGTCTTTATGTAGGTGGTATCTCAGGCGGACTTGTACCTGCTATCCTTATCAATATTCCGGGAACTCCGTCATCAATTACAACTACATTTGACGGATATCCTATGGCAAAACGTGGCGAAGGTGAGAGAGCCCTTAAAATAGGTATCGTTTCATCCTTCTTCGGAGGAATCATTTCTCTTCTTGCTCTTGCTCTTTTCACACCGCTTCTTTCTGCCGCTGCTTTGAAGTTTTCTGCAGTTGAAAAGTTCCTTATCATCCTTTTTGCACTTACAGTTATCGCAGCTCTTTCAAACGGACAGATGCTGAGAGGTGTATTTTCGGGATTTTTGGGAGTACTTGTTTCCCTCATTGGAATGTTCAGCGTAAACAACAGTTATCGTATGGTGCCGCTTTCACTAAAGCCATATCTGTCAGACGGTTTTCAGCTCCTGCCCGTTCTTATCGGACTCTTTGCTATATCTCAGATTTTTGAGGAAGCCGAAGAGGGCATGAGGTTTAAGATTGAGAAAGTTGACGGAAACAATTCCGGAACAAAGTTCTCAATGGCTGATTTCAAGGGACAGGGTGTAAATGTTGTTCGTTCTGCACTGATTGGAACCTTTATGGGAGTACTTCCCGGAGTTGGAGGATCCGCAGCATCAATCCTTGCATACTCACAGGCTAAGAGCTGGTCAAAGCATCCGGAGCTTCTGGGTACAGGTGTTGCTGAAGGACTTGTAGCATCTGAGAGTTCAAACAATGGTCTTACAGGTGGAGCCATGATCCCGCTTCTTTCACTTGGTATCCCCGGTGACTCAACAACAGCTGTCCTTATTTCAGCATTTATGCTTCAGGGTATTCAGGTTGGACCTCTGTTTATCACACAGAATACAGAAACATGGCATCAGATCCTTATTGCAATGCTTCTCTGCAACATCATAATGTTCCTTTGCATGTTCTATCCTATCAAGTGGATATCAAAGATTATTTATATCCCGAGACAGAGACTGTATCCTGTTATCATCATGATCTGTGTTGTTGGTGCTTATGCTGCAAAGAACGGAAGAATGTTTGATGTATGGTCACTTCTCTTTGCCGGTGTTGTAGGATATCTTTTCGGAAAGATCCGTATTCCAAAGACCTGCTTCCTTATCGGATTTATCCTTGGTAAGGATCTTGAAAACTATTTTATTCAGTCAGTATCCGCATCAAAGGGATCACTTCTTGTATTCTTCTCAAGACCTATCGGCTGGGTTATCTGGGTACTTATAATCGCATCCATCGTTTATGCAGTTATGGATGACCGTAAGCAGAAGGCAAGGAAAAAGGCTGAAGCAGCAG
>DFGW01000243.1 GCA_002372465.1 Butyrivibrio sp. UBA3740 | reverse complement strand
CCAGTTGGCTCTTACCATTGCATGTTCATAAGTTATGTTTTTACCGACCCCTGACACGATGGCCAAAACATAATCATCTTCTCTGTCTGTATCCGGCATCAGACTCTCGGGCCGGTGCCATCCTGTCCACTCCATGGTATCAAAGGCCAGGTCCTCGATCTCTTTCTCCGCCCGGACGTCCCTCGGTATCTTGTAGTCGGTCCAGATACGGCTTAATTCTTCTAAGGTTATAGCTTTCAATATTCCACCTCTTTCACGATGTATATATGCAGATATTTCACTTGATTTATGATTTCTTTTCTTCTGTCCACAACTCCTCCTACCACGTCAGGCTGATAAAATGGCAGCTTACTCCGCAAACGATCAACATGGCTCCGTATAAAGGCATGTTAGAGGCAAATGCGGCACCGGCACAGACATAGGCCATGCAGGTGGATACCATGCTTAACAGTTTCATAGCAAGCCCTCCTCTTTCATACAGTCACTGGGTAGGTCAATTCCAATCTCGTCCCTGACCGCCTGCAGCTGATCCGCCCAGTCAACAAGGCCGTCAGACATCGCATCGGTTTTCAGATTCCACCTTTCCAGGAAGCGAAGGCAGCGGATCCTTCCGAAGCCAAACTGATCATGCAGGACCATGAGGGCCATACATTGAAAGGTTTCATACATGCACCACTTCATCGGCGCCATGGCCTCTGCAATCTCTTTCTGGGTCACAGCCAGCCGGATCGGCGACTTGCCACGTGCCCGGATCTCGCTCGCAATCAATTCAGCGCCTTCTTTGTTGCCGGCGTCACGCAAAAGCCTCCATGCCATGTCAAGGCCCTGGTCTCTGCCCCGGTTGTACTCTTTCATCTTGTCTGCCATGTCATCACCTCGTTGTTATTGGAATGTCGGGCATGTACTGGATCTTCTGATAGATGCTCTGGCAGGTTACATTCCAGTCATTCGCTAATTCGTTGGTCTTGTTTGGAGCCCGATCGAAATACTTTTTCTGTTCCACGACATCAATGATATTCTCAACCGGCACTCCCTGAATCCTTGCCAGCTTCTCCCTGCGCTGGATCTCATACCAGATCGCCCTGCGTCGGTTCTCGGTCTTTATCTGTCCTTCTTCCTCCAGAAGTTGGAGAGCAATTTGAAGGTGCTTTACTGAAAACCGTCTGAAGAAGCCCGGATACCTGTACTTGTTATACGGTGCTTTCATAATCTCAATGATGTCGGATTTCATTGGTGGTCACCTTCTTTCGGCCTCACTACAAGGACCCATCCTGCCAAAGCATAAGCCTTTATGTCTTCGGGGCTGTAATCATGGCCATGGAACCAGAGCAGGTCAGATAACTTGATCACCACATACTCTGCAGCTCCGGGAGTCATCCTGGTTGTTTGCCCTATCCAATCCATGATATAATCCCAATCACGCTGAGTATCTTTTCGGAACTTTTTGCAGTAAGCAAAGAATTCATCAATCCGATCTCTCATAACTCGCTCACCCTGATATAGATCCCGGGGACATCAGACCAAAACTTTTCGGTGATCTCCCTGCAGACCAGGGCATCGTCTTCCCAGAAGCCACATTGGGTCATGCAATCCTTGAGCATCTTCTGCAGGTTATCCGTATCCGGTTTTGATATCCGGTAATCTCCATGATGCTGCATTTTGTTATGAGGCTGGAAACACCACTTAGTCACCAACTCAAGGGGACCGCATAATTTTTCATCAGGGACATGCTGTCCAAGATGTCCGATCAGTTTTGACTTGGCTGCTCTCACCCGGGCCGGCCTGTAAAAAACTGGTTTCCCATTTCTCGTCATGACCTGATGTTCCTGATCCGTTGCTGTCGGTGGATCCATGGCCATGAAAAATTCAAGTGTCATTTTTCTCCTTTCTTTTTCGCGCGTTTACGCATCGTAGGGGTGAGTAGGTGCGGCAGGCGGGGGCCTTGCCCGCCTACCTCACTTACCCCTGCGTGGGGTGTGCGTCAGTACACTACTTTAGTAGTGTTGTCGGCGCAGTGTTTTTGTGCAGTGCGCATCCAAAGGGAAATACGGATGTCGGCGCACTGCTCCATTTACTGCGCATCCAAAGGGATTTACTGTCGGCGCACTGTTTTGGCATATCTACTGCGCCGACAAAGAAACCCTAAGTCGGCGCAGTGCCTGACTTTTTCCGGATAAGAGTATAATTTTTGTCTTCTCCTTCGTTTTTTCGAATCTTTTCAAACACTTTTTTCAGGTCCTTTCTTGCCTTCTTTCCTGTCCCCAGCCAGGCCCCGATCGTCTTAACATCGACCTCCATCTGGTCTGCAAGATCCTGCATCAGGACCTTTCCATCCTCGTCGACGAGCCCATCAAAGGCGACCATAAACTTATTGAATGTTTCAACATTCCGGTTTTTAGACCGCTCTTTATTAGCTTCGATCATCTTCTGGACTGAGGACTTTTCAGACTCCGGATTGATATCTTTAAGGCTCCCCACATCGTCCATATAGTGGACTGGGTAATCAAACCACAAATCAATAGGCGGGAACTTCGGGAACTCCCTGAGGGTCCCTTCTATACGCCATGCAGTACGCGCCTCAACCCGTTTCCTGGCCTCAGTGATAAGGGAATCAATATTAAATTGATCCACGGCTTTCAGGCGCTTTTTACAGGCTTCCTGCAGGGTATTCGCATTCAGGCAGTCATCCTGGCTAAGTTCCTCTTTCCAGTCCCAGGAGACTGTCAGGTTTTTATCGCTTCCCAGATACCCCAGGATGACATTGCATACCGCTTTATTCTCTTC
>DFGW01000185.1 GCA_002372465.1 Butyrivibrio sp. UBA3740 | reverse complement strand
TCGGTTATGGTAATATCCCGGGCATAGGTCAGCTCATTCTGAATAGACGAGGTAAGGGCCGAGCACAAAAGCTGCGCCTCCGAGGCTCTTGTTTCTTTCACCACATTCCCAAGTCCCAGGTTAAAGCACTGGATGATAATGGTTGTTGACAGCATCAGAATAAGAACGGAGAACAGAAGCTCCGCAAAAGTAAAACCGCCTCTTTTTAGCAGTTTCTTTTTAAGTTTCCCAAGCACATTCTTCATTCTCATAGGATTTACCTGAAGTAGTAATATACTGAACCATCTTCGTTACACCAACTGATCGTTCCGCCGGAAAAAGAAACATCTCCTGTACCGGAAATGCTGCCAGAAACCTGCGTTGTAGGCACATAAGAAGGAAGTTCGGAAGCTTTTGCGGCTCTTGCCTGATAGTTGATCCTGGCTGCAGCAACAATGGCCCCTGCCAGCATTACCATGCCGGGCACGATAATGAGAAGGGAAAACAAGGTCTCAGTCAGGGTTTCCCCGCGTTTTGATCTTAACTTTTTAAACAGAAGTCTCATAGCTTTCATATATCTTTTTCCATTTCGAATCTGATGTAAATTTACGGTGCAACATATATAGTGGAAATCTGATCCGCTGGCCAGGTCACTGAATAACAGGATACTTTAACCAGTTCTTCTCCCGTCACATCGGCAAGCTTATCATCAAATGACACATTTATTGTACTGTCAGCAGCATCTCTGATCCCGACACAGATAAGTTTATCCGTTCTTACCGCAGCAGACGCATCCATTCTGACAATGTATCTTGAGGCATTTGCTCCCGCCGGAGTATTTACACTGGCGGTTGTGACTGCATTTATAGAATAGGTGCTGTCCATTTTAAAGACCGTTTCCACACTGTAAACCTCGCCGGTAGTGGGATTGGTATAGGTTGTGGTAAGGGTTTCCGTTGCATGATCCGAAAGCCCCCGATCTATCCTCTTTGCCATGTCATTCACCATGTTCCGGACAGCAGTCGCACCACTGCTGATAGAGTCTTTACCCTTAACAGTATTGAAGGTCTTCCCGGACTCACCGGTATCCGTATTTTTTATAAACGACTGGCCATTCTCGTTGTCGTTATAGAACCGGTAAATGCTTCCGTCAGCCGGGTTTTTCTGCTCTATATACTGATATGCGACAGTCATTCCGTCGTACTTAAGGTCTCCTCCTTCCGGCGCCTTTATGGTTGTTCCGTCAGGAAGGGTTACATTGTTATCCGATCCCGAGAGGGCATCAATGATGATGCCGGACATTGACTGGGCAAGAAGGAAGGACTGCTCGTCAACCTTAAGCTTTTTTACTCTTGAAGCAGCACTGTATGCAGCGTTTATCACGACAAAAGAGATCATGGCTGCGAACATGAATCCCACAAGAGCAAACACCATGGATGCTCCCTTTTGAGAACGTAGCTTATTTGTCAGTATTCTTTTTTTGGGGAAAAGACCTGTTTTCAAATCCATAATCTCCATTGTCGTTAAGTGTTGTAATTATGGGTCGGTAGGACTAACTACTGTAATTGTTCCAACATAATTATTATCAGCATCATACAGATCAATATCCACAGAAGTACCTGCTCCCGGCGTAACTAACGCAACAGCAATATTACTTGATGTAAGCTCAGGGCCATTGGTCAGATTACCCTGATTATCCTGATTATCCACCATAATATAAGGTGTTGTATCTTTAATTATTGCAAATTGTTCTACGCCTTGAGCAAAGGCTGCGGTGATAATACTCTGAACCGCCTCTGCATTTGTCTTAACCTCACCGGAAAGTCCGCTTATATCTGCAGTAGTTATACTCGTTCCGTCCGGTCCGATCCTGCTGGTAAGCTGTTTATCCCAATACCAGTAGTCTTTATTATTTCCTGCAAATGCATAATAGATTTTGCCACTGCCTGAACCTGAGCCAAACTGCAGATAGTTAGCAGACTCCTTAACTGTAACAGCCGTTTCACCTATATCCGTAATTTCAAGATATGATGAATCTGCTTTGCTTACAGCAACAAGTTTCATCTGTACAGTATATGTGGTTTCAGGAGTCAGTTGCGATACAGCTTCTATAACACTTGCCTCGGATGTCGCATCACCTATGATCCCGATTGCAGACAATTCGGTTCCGGAAGTGTAGAGAATCGCAGGTGCATAGTCATCATCCTGCCAATCAAACAATTCATCTTTCCAGCTTTCACCTTCTTCAATTTCTGCAGTGCACTTAACAAGATCAAGCGCATCATACTTGAAGTAATCTACAGAAGTAGCCTTAGCAGCAAGAACGTCATCCAGTGTATATCTGATCTGTACTTCAAGCGGATTTGATACATCTTCAGGTTTTTCAATTGGTATATAATCACTGGTACTGGTCTTAGTTACCCATTCTCCGTCGCCTATCTTATAAGCACTGATGGAATATCCGTTGATATCTTCTGCCGCAAACTGGATCTGGCTGAAGGAAGTAACATGAAGATCCTGACTCATAACTATATCTTTTCCGTCTTCGGTTCCATCATCCACATGTATACAGTTTTTAACGACATATTTCCAATCAGACGCTTCCTTATACCGGAACTTGAAGATCATACCATTTGTAAGAATCTTTGTGATGGCACTGGTCAAAGCCTCATAATTCTTGAGGTCATCATAGGATCCCTTGATCGGTGCTCCCACATCTGTTGGATGCTGATCATTATAAGCAGGCGGAGCAACAGTCAGCTCTTCTCCGGCTACTCCGGATCTTCTGACGATCAAAATTTCTTCACTGTCATCCGAATAATCAAGACAGTAGACTGTATATAGTGCTTCTCCAAGCACCTGTTCCCACTTGGCGTAAAGAACAGTGTGATCCGTTATCGGAGTCACGTTTTCAACAACCTGAACAGTCAGGTCACTCATATCTTTGGGAGTATCAAGTCCCGAGTATTTAAACCATCCAAGGAACTTATATTTAAGAACAGGATCTCCCGCTTCGTTCAGGACTGAATAATACAGATCACCATCTTCTTTAGTTATCTCGCGGTTAGCATATGTAGTTCCCAGCGGGGCAAGTACTTCAGGAAGTTCCGCAATAGTATTGCCATGCTGAACTGTTATGGTGCCAAGCCTGTCATCTATACCATAGGACATTGCATCGGGGTAGAACGGGTTATATGTGACCTGACAGTCTCTGGGTGCCCACTTAGGAAATACCTGAAGATCTTCGTAATTCATTAAAAGATCATTTCCGCTCACAAGGGTTGTAGGAAGGGCTTTATAGTCCTCATCTATTACACCATTTTCATCTGCGATCCTTGTAGTATAAGCACTTGATGTATACCATCCATCAAACACATAATCACTTCCCGGGCTTACAAGTTCATCCTCACTGGGAAGTCTGCTGATCACCTGCTTATAAAGGAATTCAGTATTATAACCCGAGCCGGGTTTTAGCGTTGCCCCCACAAGCCTCAGATTATATGTATTTCTCTTAAGATAGATATACATGTTTGTTGTCTGGTCATCTACATACACTTTTGCCGGTGTCCATATCTGGATAGCTCTGTTATCCAGAGCATAGGCATATGTTGTATATCCATCAATAAAAATTCTGGTAGATCCGTTTGTAATAAAATAAGTACTTACATTCCTGTCTTTACCGGGTGTGCTTATAGTAGGAACATTTCCAAACATGTTAATGTTCACTGCCTGCGACGCACTTGTTCTTACCCTGCTGTCATCCCAGTCAGAAGGCTTTTCACTGGGCGCAACTTCCGTATAGAAATAATAGTATCCCGAATTGGAACTAGGATATATAGGATACAGATCTTTTTCCAGCGAAGCAGTATCAGAAGTAACATCACCAAAGTATCTTAAGCTGTAATCATTAAACAGCGTAGGTGTATTACCCGAACCGCCGATGATATATCTCTGCAATCCGATTGGATTCGGATCGGTCTTATAGCAGTACCAGCATGGAATCATGCTTTCCCCATCGGAAGAAAAGACTGCCGGAGCCCCGTAAAGAGCCTGATAATAAATAGCTCGTCCATACGTTACGGTGCCGGATGTATAGGTGCTGGTATAGTAATCATTCCATGATGCAAGTCCTCCATAAGTGACCGAAGTGTTAGCTACTGCGGACTGGCTCTCATCTACTACCTTTACCCTGGCATGTTTGCCAACATCCACATACTGGCCGGTTGCATTTACCAGCTCATTCTTAAGTGCCAGATGATCCTCAGCTGATCCGCTGTAATTATAAAGGCTGCTGTTGGCTTCAAAATCATCCCACTGATCACGGATAGTAAACGGATAATACTGGTACTGGTTTATATAGTAACGTCCGGTATGTTCAGTTGTGGTAAAGTGGAATCTGTATTCCACCGGTTTGCGGTCATAATACAGGGCAACAACCATGGTATCATTACCCGCATCATGAGGATACCCGTATCTTAACGAGTTTTCCTCATTTCCTATGTAGGGATTAAAACTACTATCCTTGAGCCAATGCTCTTCTTTTTTAGTAAAGTCACCATTTTTAAAATATGGTTCAAGGAAACCAACAAGGCCCTCGGAAGTGTTTACGCTGGCTACAAGTTCCGTTATCTGGATCTTATGGTTATTTTTAGTGGTTGCAACACCATTAGCCACATTGCAGGTGGTTTCGGCAAAGAACTCGTATTTTTTTTCTGAATCTGTTGCGCTTATCGCATCATATGGATCCTGGTAATAAATCTCGACCCTAAGGCGCTTAGGATCAACCCTCCATTCCGCCTCCACCAGTACGTCTGTATAAGGCATGGTTAATACATCTGTAAAGCTGGTAACCTCTCCTATACGAGTGTAATTCCTGCCATTATAGGAAATCTCTCCCTCATCATCCTGATAGTAATACTTAAATCCGGACAGGAAATATCCACTTCGGTTAAAAGCATAGGATTTATTTCCCGGTGTTTTGGTCCAGGTGAAATAATTATATTCTGTATAACTGTTTCGGCCACTTCCTACACGATACTGCAGGTAGAAACCTCCTGAATAACCGGATGATTCAGGTAATGCTACGATCATTTCCAGTAGCTTTTCGTAACTGTCCGTCAATGAATACCATCTGCCATCACTGTATATATTTATTTCTTTAGTGTTTTTCAATCTCTGAAGGGAAACAGCTGATGATGGACATTGAATATCAGCCGTAGCTTCACTCTCCGACAGTTCCCACAGATATTCATGATATGACCTGCCATAAGGAATTCCGGTCACCTCATTTCGAGAATTGCTATCATAATATTTTTCAACCGGATTCAGAGCAACCGGGTCATTCAACCTAAATGCCAGGGAATATGTGGCACGATCATAGGTTAGTGTCAGAGTATCGGCCAAGGCAGATGTTTCGTGCTTAGCATTTTTCAAAGTAAATCCATTAAATACAGGATAGCCGCTTGGTTTCATCAGATCATCAAGGCTCTTGTACTGGTCCTGGAATCCGTTACTGCCTACTCTGACTTCATAAGTTACATCCTGCTCCGCAGCATACGCCTTTTTCTCCAGAGTCTCGCTCAGACTATCGTAACTGTTCACAACAGGAATATTACTGTCCCCTTCTGTTACAGTATTATTAAAAACAAGATTCAGTATCTTCCTTGGCTTGTTGGAATTGTACATGATCACATAATGATAGGACTTATTGGTCTGTATACTGATCTTGTTATCAGTACTCTTTTCCACCTTCTTACATCTGTCCTTATATTCAATTTCATTTCCGCCATAGTCCCTGGTATCAGGATCAATCCTTACCAGAGTATAGACAGGCATGTTTTTGATATATGTAGCATAGGCTGATGTAATGATGCCTTTATTCTTTAATGCATCAATGTCAAAAAGATCAAAACCTGCCTTGGAATAATCAGGGATATTCCTGGTGATGACCTGGTTTGCAGAAGCTCTTTTAGCATCAAGATCAGACAAAGCCTTTTTATACTTTGTCTCGTCATGGTCACTCTGATACTGCTCGTAAAGTATCCTCTCTGCAAGATAATCTTCTGTCAGTTCCTCGTCACTTGCAAGAGAAGCAGGTCTGTCAGGCTCCTTGTAGGTAACTTCAAATATATCTGCAGATGCTACTTTAGAGCCGTTGTATATTGCATCAAGTTTCTTCTGTTCTGTCGTTGCACCAATATCAGGAAGTTCATATTCTACATAGGAAAGCGATACAGTGTACGGTTTGTTATACCTGTAAACAGCGTATATTCTCTTGGTCTTTCTGTACTCGTTTGTTGGAACCTCTTCAAAGATACTGCTGTTATCCGGGCACTTGTAACCATAATCATTGTTTTTGGCTATGGAAGTCTGCACCACAATATCACCGTTATTCATGGAACGTTTGATAGCGGGTAAGAGGTTTTCATCTGTTGATGTCATGTAATCGCACTTTGATCCTCTGTCAAAAGAAGCTGAGGTTTCGACCAGAGGCTTTGTAGCAGATACAGGATCAAAATATCCCACAAATTTATATCCGGAAAAAACATCACGGGAACCTACATTTATCTGATACTCTGTGTCTGTACCATATTTAACCGGAAGAGCTCTGGCTTTTGTATGCAGCCTGAAACCTGTGTTTCCTACACCGGCAACATTCGTCTTAAGAGTCTTCAGATTCTCATCATAAAGCATGTACCATACTTCGATGTTGTAAATACTGTCCTGATCGATAATAAGCCAGTCATTGTAGTGCCTTAGAATTGTTTCGGAGGTAACACCCTCTACAGTTTTGCTGACCTTAAGTGTCGGGAATGGATAATCCTTCAGAATACTTCCAAAGAAAGGCGAAAGTGTATAAGGCACAGTATTGTTCTTGCCCTGGGATTTCACAAAGTTTCCGGACAAAAGTGTCTCGCCGTCCTCGTTCTTGTTATCTGCAAGTTCTGAGGCTCTTACGCAAATCACGTTATCGTTTGCTTCAAAATCTGTTTCGGAGTATACATAATAAGCCTTACCGGAAGAGGTCTTTGCCACAGGGTAATAGCTGTGAGTCTGAACGGTAGGATAATTGGCTACTGTACCATTTTCATTGATCTTATGGTCGATATCTTCCTCTGCTGTGCCGGTAAAGAGTGCAGTGTCTGTTACATCATCAAAGTTAAATACCGTGTATGAGTTGGTTATGGTTCCAACATCAACCGGAGCAAAACCAGCTGCAATATCAGCGGTTCCTACAAGGAAGCCCGCACTGTAACAGGAACTGAAGGTTGAATTTGAGCCACACCCGGCTGCGAAGCCGCCGACTCTTTTTCCCGAAATATAGAAATCAGAATAGGAACCTGTTACGAAAAGGCGTCCGGAGGTGCTGCCGATAAAACCGCCTGCATTTCCGTTTGAGGCTGCAAGAACACCGGAAGCACTGGTATTTGTGATGGTTACGTTTTTGGTAGATACGCCCACAAGACCACCGGCATTACTTGCGCCGCTGATCCATTGCATCCCTGATATACTTGAAGTTTTTAGTTCGTTTAAATATTTAAAGCCTGCAATACTTACGAGATCACCGTAAGTAAGGGCAACCTCTTCAGCGGAAGCTGTAAGTCCAACAGCCCCGGCAAATACACCACTCACCTTGCCCGCTGTCTGCGCAGCTTCTCCTGATCCCGGCATATAGTAAATGGAATCAATAACAATAAGGTTACTATCGCTGCTTCCTACAAATCCACCTGCACTACCTGTTTCTGATCTGACGATGCTTCCGGCTACAACAGTGTCAGAATTGATGGTAAAGGTTCCGTTCTGGTTATTAACATTACCCGCAATGGCTCCGGCATTTCCTGCATGAGAGGTCACTTTCGCGCCGGAAACCTTACAGCCGGAAAGGGTCATATCTGCAAAGGCTGCATCTGAATATCCAACAAGGCCTCCTGCATTTGAAGAGCCTGATATATTTCCACCAAAAACGAAGAGTCTGTTTCCCGTAAATTTTCCTGTTATCTTACCGGCAAAGGCACCGGCATCAGTAGCTTCCACAGTATTTCCTGCATTAACCTTTAGTGCTGCAAAGTCGGTTACTGTTGCAACAGTGGCAATTTCTCCCGCAAAGCCGCCGGCAGAAGCTCCTGAAGATGCATCTATATTTACATTTCCGATATAACACTTCTCTACCGTAAGGGCTGAAGTTCCTGAAATTTTCGCAGCAAACATACCGGCAGCGGACGCCTCGGGAGCATTTACGCTGCTGTCGGTTATGATTACGTTTTTAACGCTTACGCATGAAGACAGATTGCCAAATATTCCGGCATTAGCAGAGCCTTCCGAGGCCTTGTTTATATCAAGGTTTTTGATCACATGATTCTGCCCATCATAAGAATCAAGAAATGCCGAGTCAAAAGGCTGATAATCGGTATAGCCGGAAACATCGGGATATACCGAAAGCCAGTATTTATTGAACTCATCAAAGTTACTCTCTCTTGTAAAAGAAGCATGTGATTTAAAATCAATATCTGCTATCTGTACAGCATTAAGATTTGAAAGCCGCGCCACAGCGGCATTCTGAAGGTGTCTGCCATACTCGATATAGGCCTTGCCGGCTGAAGGTGAATAGGATGCAAATTTACTGTTGTCTATGTCGTAGTCCTGAACCACAGGAGTGGAACCATCATCGCTCTCAAGTCTTGCTATGAAATAGAAGTTATTTCCGGAAGGGATACCTGTTGAATAGCCCTCGAAGGTCTTTTTGGAATTGCTGCCCGTGAAGGCACCGGCGCTTAAGCTATCAAGGAGCATATCAAAGGAGGCAGTCAGATATCTGTCGGTGACATATCCGGTACCATCATCTCCATCGGATTTAGCGTTATAAAAGCCATCGGAATCCGACTCAATGGTACCTTTCCCCAAAAGGTCTTTTCCCGGAATCTCAAAATCCTTAGATGCAGCGGATAAAGAGGCATCATCTGCATCCTTGATGGTAATGATCAGCTTCTGGTGCTCAAGGAACTTGGAGACATCACTCTGGGAAAGATTGTCTTCCCATCCCACGGAAACCCTTACATGAGCATAAAGGTTCTCTTCGTTTATAATCTCAACATCGACAGATGTATTTCCTACCTGCTTTTCCTGATCCTGAAGATCGGTCAGAGTAGCATCTCCGAACCATCCGTACCTGTTTTTGCGGTCTGTAAAGCTATGTAGCTTAAGGTCTGCCAGTATCGCATCAAAAGAAGGGGCTCCATTGATGCCTCCTCCGAAGGAACCAAGCCCTTCTCCACTTTTATCAGCATATACAACATTAAGAACACGGCAGCTGCTTGCCTGATACTCAATAATCCAGTAATTATTCAGAATATCAGCACTTACCGTATTATTTCCCATGATCGCGGCATATGCACTTTTGCTCTGATCAGCTTCAGAACTTGATATGTACATAACCTTCTTGGTGGCCGCATCAGCAACAGAATCCACAAGGTTACCATCCTCGATGGTTTCTTCACGTCCGTAAGCATAGATCTCGCTGAGCCTGTCCTGAGCAGCATGGAATATAGTCTCTGCAGTTTTATCCAGCTGAGTCTGCTTCATGTTCCTGTACATAGAAACAGCACTCACACCGACAATTCCACTGAGAATCGTAATTATTCCTACAACTAAAAGGACTTCCGCCATTGAAAAGCCCGCTTTATGCCGTCTCCCAAAGGCTGTATTTTTTTTGCCACTGCTCATAATATTGCCCTCCTGAAAGATATAAGACTAAAGCATTCTTTCAGTCAAAAACTCGCTGTTATGCGATCATGTGCCGTCATCCTGCGTCTTTGGGACATCCGCGTCCATATTTGCAGGTTTGTCCCCTCCATCGCCTTTCCCGTCGCCTTCATTATTCCCACCGTCCACAGGATCTGTTACATCTGAAGGTTTAGCTGTCTCTTCGAGTTTTTCACCATCGTCGGTGTTTCCGTCGCCGTCATCGCCACCGCCATTTCCATTGCCACCATCAGCTGTCTGTATAGGATCAGCTGCACTCTCTCCACCGTCAGTATTTCCGCCGGCAGATTGGCCATCGGAAGGCTGTCCTTGCGCAGGTTCGGTATCAGAAGGATTGGTTTCTGAGGGATCGGTTTGGGCAGGATCCTCATCAGAGGGCTCTTCGTCCTCGTCAGTCTTGTCCTCGTCAGTCTTGTCCTCGTCAGTCTTGTCCTCGTCAGTTTCTTCCTCAACAGCCTCTTCTTTTTCCTCTTCCTCCGCTTCCTCTTTGTCCGGTTTTACTTCATCAGCATCATCCGAAATCTCGACTTCGCCGTCATCCCAGATGGTGACTGTATACCAGTTCTGATAAATTTCCATATCACCGTCAATTTCAGGTGAACTCTCAGGGTCAAATACAATATTTCCCTCCCTGTCAGCAAACTTTATCTTATTGATCTCTACATTTGCAGGGTCAAATCCCTCTTCTTCATATTCAGAGAGCAGGATCTCCCTTTCGCAGTCCTCCTCATCAGCATCATCCCAAAAATCTGAAGCAAAGTAATATCCAATGAAATAACGTTTTACTACACCATCCATATCCTTTTCATCGCTGTGGATCTCTTCAGACGTATCCTCAGGTATTCCACCTGTAACCTCAGCAATGTTTGAAATCCGTGAAAAGAGCTCCTGATCACTGTAAAGCTGTCCGTCAGAGTAATAGATATCGACGCCATCATCACCGCCATCAGCGGTAAGTACGTGATAGAAGCGCGCGCAATAATAAGCGTTGCCCGAAAGAGCACCAACACTGTCCTCTATCAGATTTCCGCTCTCATCAATGTACCTTATATATGAATCATCCTCGCCTCCTGCATAAAAACCGGCAAAATGCCCTCTTGCTTCATCTCCTGAAAGCTGCGAAAGCGCGTCACCTCCGATATTGCCAAAAGCCTCGGTTCTTTGATAGTCAGTGTAAGGTGTTCCGTCCTCAATATCAGTATAAAGAGTCATAAGCTCTGCACCATCAGCGGACAGAGTAGCAACATTGCAGTACTCAGCCTCTACCACTGCGCCATTCTCAACCATTTCCTTGTAATCACCTGCAGGCAATACAATAAGACCGTCGACATCAACAAGCTGTCTACGGCCACTGTCAGTTTTTACATAAAATCCTGTAAACATTGGAGCGCTCTCATCGCCTGCTTCAGGGATAAGACCGTTCATGCTAAGGAGCTGATTTAAATTCTCATCATAGAAATAATTGGAATCATATACAAAGGCAGCCTCTCTGTCTCCGTCTGAGATGATACCTTTTTCCAGATAGTCAACGTCACCGTCATTTGAAATTGTAAAGGCCGGAAGAGAGGCGTATGTTCCTGCAACCCTTGCCACATAAGCAGGTCTTCCGTCTACATCAAGAGGATTTATATACACTGTGGCACTGTCCGACTCCAGGGTGTACCCGGAATCGATAATGTCGTACTTAAATATCGCCGGCATTACCTCAGAAAGATCGCCAAGCTCGTTTTTTCCTTCATCATCATGATACAATTTTCCGTTTATCAGGAAAAAATCCCTTTCCTTCGCAGCAAGCTTTTTACTGCCATTTAAAGCGGCGTGTTCTTTCAGGTATTCTTTTACATCATTGTTGTATACCAGGAGATTTCCCTTCTCATCAAAGAGCTGTATGTATTCCCCATCGGCATCTGTAGCAAAATCACCGTTCTCATCGATCATTAGGTATGTGGAAAACTTTGAAGGTCCCGCCGCACTTGCATTACAAACAGCCCCCGGTGAACATATCACCACAAGGCTACCAAGTGCAGAAACCAAAGCAATCTTGAGTGTTTTTGGTATCCTTCGGCTCAAAATCCTTCCATAAATTTTACTCATAATACCACCCCTCTGAAGCAAATAGCCTGCCTCTTACAAACACCCATGTTTCTTTTAATTAGGCGAAAGAGAACCTTCCTGGTACTCATATGTGCCAACAACATCCTGTTGCTGCTGCTTTGCCGAATCCTCCGGGAGCTCTGCGTCAGCCACTCCGCCGAACATTGTCTCATAAAAAGTTGCAACGCAGCTGGACTCTACCTTGCCGTTCTCAATGGTTTCCTCCTGTTCAACAGGTTTAACGGAAAAGTCACTGATAAGGCACCGAAGGTCACTGTGTTCCAGTATGTTTATGATATTCTCTGCCTCGCTGTACTTATCCACGGTAAATTTCAAAGCAAACTCTCTTCTTATCTGGTTTCCCTCTCTGGTTATGCTGGTAAATCCAACATAATAATCCTCTGAGGCTGCCAGGGTGCTGTTCAAAAAAACCAGTTCCTGCTTGCCCGCACTGTAGCTTGGCATAATGCTGACTACATGTCCGTTCTGCGTAAATTCCTCAACGGATTTCTGCATTCTCTGGATCTGGGCAACTTTCGCGTCCAGGGTTATAAGCTGCGTCTCCAGTGAAGCCGCATTGTCTTTTGACCTGTTTATCCTGTCGGTCACAGGCTGAAAGATCAGCAGATAATAAAGAGCTGCCACGATGACCAGAACAAGAATTACCAGCAATGCTTTTTCTCTGGATGATAATTTCCTTGATAAAACGTTCATTACTCGCCCCCCTGATCATCTGTTTTAAGTGTAGTCAAATAAATGTTTATCTCAGCATTTACAATGTTGCCTGTGTTTGTCGTCTCAATAGATTCCTCAATCAGCTCTCCGTTTTCATCAAATTCGGGAGCCTCCAAAGCAGTTGCCGTACTTCCTTCCGTGGTTTCCTTCTGAGCCATTGACAGCGAACAGCTCTCAACTATTTCCTGATCGGTAAGGGCTGCGGTAAGTTTACTCATGGTGTTAAGAGAATCACCTGTAACTCCCACCACCAGCGTAGTGCCCGTCAGGTTCATGGAATTAACCGATACGCCCTGGCTTGCAATGAAATCTGCAAGCTTTGCAACCTCCATTCTGCTTACTCTTCCCTTCTCCTCTTCTGTCATGTCATCCCAGGTGTAATGGTAATACTCTACAGAGAGTTCTTCAGATTTCCTGATAAATTCAGCGTCCGCATCCACCCTGGTCTGCAGCTCTGCCTCATAGGCTCTTGCCTTGTTCAGTGCTGCATATTTATCAACTATGCCTACTTTTACTGCCAGAACCAATAAAGCGATTACTGCTACTATTCCAAGTGCCATCAGTTTCCAGTCAGTCTTCTTGACATCGGCATAGGCTTCACTCTCTTTAATACCGACATCAGTCAGGCCGCTACTTATAACAGTTGCCGAAGCAAAGCTTACACTCAGTTCAGGCCTGTCCGGTTCATCCTGGAACATCTCCTGCATGGTATAAACGGATTTGTCTATCCTGTCTTTGAGAAGAGCAACAAGGGGCTCGGTCAGAGCACCCGGTCCGCAGATGACAATATCCTTAAGCTTTGCTGTCATATCGGACATATCATAATAGTTAAGACACTTTATTATCTCCAGTGATATATCTTTATATGAATCAACGGCGCCTCTTAAATCCTGACAATTCTGGAAGTTGTTCCTTAAATATGTTTCGGCAGTATTGGCGTCAACATTTAGTTCATCCGCGATAGATTGGATAATTTTCTTTTCACCTATATCAATTACGTGGCTGAGCCTGTAGGTCTCATCCCTGAACATATGCATGGTTATGCGATTGCTTCCGATTTCAAGGAAGCACATATCTTTTTTGGCTTCTTCCTGATCTTTAACATTTGCAAGAAGCGCCTCATAAACCAGAGTCTCAGGTATGGCTTTTTCAAGCTTTAATCCTGCAAGCCTTAAGATATTGCCAATCCTTCTGATATATTCAACAGGAACAGCATAGGCAAAAATGCTGACATTTGCAGAATCTTTGTCTGCCTCGGGATCTCTTTTTACAAAATCAAAGATGAATTCCTTCATATCTCCGAGGATGTAGTCCTTGAACTCAAAGGGTATATTGAGCTTAAGCTGCTCGTCAGACATAACCGGCATATCGAAGCTTCTGATAAGCAGGTCGGTATCAGCTATGACAAAGTCAGCCTTTTTTGCTGATATCCTGTTCTCTTTTAGCTTATCCTTGAGAAACTCAGCAAAAAGATTGTCGGACAGGATTTTGTAGTCATCTACAATGTTGCCGGGAACGTCAGTCCAGAGAGTTTTCTGGATCTTCCCTCCCTTCATCACTGAAAGCGAAAGCTTGCCATGCCTTACGTCG
>DFGW01000097.1 GCA_002372465.1 Butyrivibrio sp. UBA3740 | reverse complement strand
GGAGTAATTGAGGGCGGATCACTGATCCATGTTATTAATGATGACAGAAGTGCCTAAGACTTCTTAATCAATAAGGCGGGGGAAATAATAAATGCGTACAGAGAAAGAGATGATGGAACTGATTCTGCGTACAGCGAAGGAAGATGCCAGAATCCGGGCTGTTTATATGAATGGATCACGAACCAATCCCAATGCACCAAAGGATATTTTTCAGGATTATGACATTGTTTATGTTGTGGAAGAAACCGGATCCTTTATCAGGGACAAAGACTGGATCCGGCGGTTCGGGGATGTTCTGTTTATGCAGTATCCTGACGAACATCCGGATTATCCGAGTGATAAAGAAAACTCCTATGGCTGGCTGATGATATTTACGGACGGAAACAGACTGGATCTTACCGTGAAATCGATTCCACATGCAAAGGAAAACGTTAAGGAAGACAGCTTATGCAAGATCCTGCTGGATAAAGACGGAATTCTTCCTGAGATTCCTGAGGCGTCGGAAGATACGTATTTAGTCCATCGGCCGTCGAAGGAACAGTATGCGGCCGTCTGCAACGAATTCTGGTGGTGCCTTAACAATATTGCGAAGGGGCTTTGGAGAAATGAGGTAACATATGCTCAGGATATGCTGAACTTCGTGGTCAGAAAGCAACTTGAAAAGATGCTTTCCTGGAAAATAGGAGAACTGACCGATTATTCTGTCAGCGTCGGTAAATCCGGAAAGTATATGAAGAAATTTTCGATAAGAGACAAAGGCAGCTTGTATACTATGGATACAGCTGGTATATAAGGAAAGGCAAGATACATGTTACCAAGTATAGATGAGGCATTAAAAGAACTGGAGATAGCAGGCCGGCTTAATCCCGGTCCATGGGTTAAGCATTCAATGAATGCCGGAGTTGCTGCCAGGAATATTGCAGAGAAAATACCCGGAATGGATGCGACGAAGGCATATATTCTTGCCCTTTTGCACGACATCGGGCGAAGGGTAGGCTTTGTTGACATTCCTACACATGTCTATGAAGGCTACAAATATTGTATGGAAAAGGGATGGGAAGAGGTTGCCAGGATTTGTATGACACATTCCTATCTGCTCATGCAGGATGAGTTTGGCTACGAGCCTGAAACAGAGCATGAGAGGGCTATAAAGGATTACATAATGAATTGTGGAGAGCCGGATGACTATGACAAGCTGATACAGCTATGTGATTCCCTTGCTACTGATTATGGCTTTGTGATTCTGGAGAAAAGATTTGTTGATGTTACCAGAAGATATGGAATTATGGAAGGCTACATTAAAGGATGGGAAATTGCCTTCAAGATAAAAGAAGACTTTGAAGGGCGCATGGGCTGCTCTGTCTACGACGTTCTCCCGGATATCGGAAGAACCACGCTTTTAACTCCAAAACCATGGAGGCCACCGGTCAAGTAAAAAGAACTGTTTGTGCTTTTATACTTTTTTAACACTATAAATGTACGTTAAATGGTAAAATTAATCTGTATCACTATGTGATTGCTGAAATGTTGTTACAGAGGGTGCAGATTGAAGAAACGAGATATTATCATCATCAATTTCCTGATAATAGGTTTGATTCTTTTCATTATCGTGAAATATGCCAACGATAGGGCTACAGAATCAAACCGGGCTTCGATTACGTCTTTTGAGAAAATGACCACCACCACAGAGCAGATCATCGCCAATTATCTGGAGGATGAGCAGCACCTGTGTGATATCTGGTCAAATTACATCAACTGGTATGCGCAGGCCGGTACTCCTATGTCCCGTGATGAGGCCATATCATACATCAGAAAAGCAAAGATATCTCCTGAGATCTCAGGGCATCTTATATACATCGATGACGGTTCAATGTCGGGAGTTTCCACAACCCCCAGTACTACAGATCCGTCGAAGTATTCCGTTAATTATTCCCATATCAACATTTTTAATAACCTTGAGGTAAGCAGTGGAGACGGCGTAGTCAACCTGACCAGGGCCTATACCAATCCCCTAAGCGGAGTTCAGTCCATAGCCTTTTTGAATAATGTAAAGGTTTTGGATGATGAAACCGGTGAAATGCGAGAGGCACTTGTCATTCGCGTTGTACCGGTAAGTCGACTTGAGCAGAAGCTTATCTTTTTGAAGGGCGAGTACGAAAAGGTGGAGATATCCCTTATTGACTGGGATGGCAATTACATGATCCACGGTAAGTCCCTCAAAAACAGCAATTTCTTTGAGTACTTCAGATCCTACAACCCAATGCCGCTTCAGGAGTATAACCGGGTGGTGGATTCTATCCGGACAGGCATCGGCTCAATGCATATCCGCAACTCCAAGAATGAGGACTGCGTAATTGCCTATACTCCTCTGAGTAGCCTGGCGTCCTGGTTTCTTGTAGCATATATTCCGGCAAAAGAGCTGACGGCCAGCAGGTCAGTCGACTGGCTGCTTTTGGGGATCGTAAGCTTAGGACTTGTAGTTCTTCTTTACTTTAACCTGATAATCCTCCTTAATTTCAATCGCAAGCTATCGGCTGCAGCAGAGGCGGCAAACCAGGCGAATGTGGCTAAGTCCTATTTCCTTTCTACCATGTCCCATGATATCAGGACGCCCATGAATGCCATAGTGGGTATGAATGAAATGATCCTTAGAGAAAGCCGGGACGAGGAGATTTTGATGTACTCCGAGAGCATCAGGGCTGCAGGAAAAACCCTTTTAGGGATCATCAATGATATTCTTGATTTTTCCAAGATCGAAGCCGGCAAGGTGGAGATCATCGATGTGGATTACAACCTGGTATCTCTTTTAAATGATCTGGTGAACATGGTCCAGCGAAAGGCGGACGAAAAGGGTCTTTCCTTCGAGCTTGATGTGGACAGAGATATTCCAAGGCTTCTGCATGGCGATGAGATAAGGATCAAGCAGGTTATCACCAATATTCTTTCAAATGCAGTCAAATACACCAAAGAAGGCCGCGTAGTCTTTTCCGTATCCGGCAGCAGGTGTGAAGACAACCCGGATCATGTCATCCTCCATGTAAGTGTCAAAGACACCGGAATAGGAATTAAGAAAGAAGATCTTACTAAGCTGTTTGTTGCATTTGAGAGAATCTAGGAAAAGAAAAATCGAAACATAGAGGGTACAGGCCTTGGAATGGCTATTGCCCAGAGCTTTCTGAATATGATGGGCAGTAAGCTTAAGGTGGAGAGTGAGTATGGAAAGGGCTCAGAGTTTTCTTTTGACCTGGAACAAAAAGTGGTGAAATGGGAGCCTGTGGGCGAGTTTGAAACTGCCATTAAACGCTTTGTCAGCGAAAGGGAGCATTACCAAGTAAAGTTTATAGCGCCTAAAGCTAGAATACTGGTGGTGGACGATACGGAGGTAAACCTCAAAGTATTTGTAAGTCTTTTGAGCAAAACAGAGATGGAGATAGAGACTGCGGATAGCGGAGATGCCTGCATAGCTCTTTTCAAGCGAAATCCTTACGATCTGATTTTCCTGGATCACATGATGCCTGACAAGGACGGAATCGAGACCATAAAAGAGATGAAGAAGTGCACGGACACTCCTAACCAGAGGACGCCTGTCATATGCCTTACTGCCAACGCTGTTTCCGGAATGCGGGAAATGTACATAGAAGCCGGCTTTGATGACTACCTGACAAAGCCAATTGATACCGGAAGACTGGAGAGCATGCTTCTTGCGTATTTGCCGCCGGATATGGTGGAAGAAGTTACGGAAGAAGAGGAAGCGCCCGAGGTTGTACATAGCATCCTTGTGGTGGCAGATGATGTGGAGTTTTTGAAAAAGGCCAGGGAGTGGCTTGGCGACAGCTATAATGTTGTGGCGGTTAAATCCAAAGAGCAGGTAATTTCATATCTTCAAAAGCATGAGGCTGAACTGATACTTTTGGATTCTGATATAAAAGATCTGACAGGTCTGGAAAAAGAAAAGATCCTGCAAGACAATTATACAAAGATGAGTCGGGACGAGATCACATCACAGGTAAATAAGTTTTTTTGCCGAAGGTCGATGAAAGGAGATAGCACATGAACAAACACATTAAGACAATCATTTCTGTGGCCCTTGCGCTGATCCTGATACTGAGTGTGGTCGGCTGTGGCCAGGGGAACGGGGCAAGCAAAGAGTTTTCTCCAAAATACTCCGGGGATACAGAGTATAAATTGTCTGTGGTTGGAACTTATTCCAACTTTGAGTCTCTGGAAAGTGCCTTTGAGAGGTTCTATGCACATTATCCAAATGGAGAGCTTCAGTACACCTACCTTGATGATTACAGTAATACTATAGTTCCTGCGCTGGCAGGTGCGGAGCCACCGGATATCTATGTGGTACAGCCCTGGATGTATGGAGATGAGCGCTTTGACGCTCTGTTTAATGGGGCTGAGGTCCTTTCCGACCCCGAGCTGAATATCAACCTGGATTGCATCCGTTCCAGCTTAAGATGGGAGATGGATAATGGCGAGGTACTTACCCTGCCTGTGTTTGCCACTTCCTATGGTATGCTGGTCAACATGGATATCTTTGAAAAAGAGGGACTTAAGGTGCCAAAGACCTTTGGCGAACTGAAGGTGACCTGTGAAAAGCTCAAAGCCGCAGGGTACGAATCTCCCCTTATGGGCAGCAATACCAATACTACGCCGGGAATCGGCTACGCTTTTGCATACCCGATGTTTGCAAAAACGGTCAAGGATGACAGGAGCGTAGAGGGAAAGCTTAATGACCTTGATCCTTCTGCCGGCGAAGCATTAAGACCTGCTCTTAGCAGGCTAAAAGAGCTTGTGGACAGCGGTTGCATAGATGTTGCTAAATGCACAGCAGAAATTGAAAATGATTACGACGCTGTTATTCTGAGATTTTTTGAGGGGGATGTACCAATGATGCTCTGCTCCGGTGACGTGGTTTCCGGAACCAGAAAGCGCGAGAGTAAGTCTGAAGCTTTTGCAGCAAATCCCTTCAAATATGACTTCTACATAGCTCCATCGGGAGATGATGGCGGATATTATATGGATTCAATGTCTATCCTGTTTGCTGTCAACAAGAACGGAACCAACCTTGATATGACCAATGAATTCATCCGTTTCCTTACCAGCCAGGAGGAGCTTGGGCTCATGGCAGAAAAGAAAAGGCTTATAACACCTACCAAGGCTTATTCCCTGGATGAAGTGTACTCGTCACTTTCAGGATTTCCGCAGGATAGGACCATCAACTTCAATGATACTGAGATCCTCGATACTGCTGTAAAAGAGTTCAGGGCGGCTGCTTACGCTGTTGTAAACGGCGAGATGACCGTGGATGAAGCAGTAGCAGCATATGGAACCATGGCAGGAAACTGATCCTGCTTATGGGTTCCCCCAAAGGGTATTTATTTAAAGGCTATCAAGAATCTGCCCTGCCAGAGCCTTTGCCTCATCATAATCAAGATTGGAAACATGCTTTTCCAATTGTTCCAGCCTGCCGGCAAGGTCATCGCTGCAGCTGTAGAAAGAAAGCTGTGAGATGGCATCTTCGGCAGCACCAAGATCGAATTCGTCTATTGCCTCAATGAGCTTACTTAATAAGCCTGAAACTTCTCCTTTGTCAAAGGCCTTTCCTGGTGCATCTTTTTGTGGGGCAAAGGGCTCGAGATGAGGCTTTAGGGATCTGAATGCATCTAAAATATCTGGAGTAAGCTTTTTGGCTTGCTCCAGATTGTTTTCTTTTCCCAGCTTTTCAAGGGCAAAGAAATCCTCACCAAGGTCAATGGCACCGATAATGCGACAGGTGGTCTTCAGTGCGTGGACCTGAGTGGTGAAGTCCTTCATGTTTTCCTGGGAAAGATAAGTTTCTACCAGATCACTCTTTTCATCAATTATCTTGTAAACATCACCAAGAAGCTCTAAAAAAAGCTCCTCTGAGCCTGAATTCCTGATGGCCTTTTCTGTATCAATACCGGGGATATTAATGTTCATAAAAGAACTCCTCCTTGTTTTTTAGTCTGTTTGTATTTCGAGTATACCACTATTAAGTTGCTTAATAAACGGTTTTGAATGTGCGATATAGTGCAAAGAAATAAAGACAGGCTGTTAATGGGTGCTGTGCTATAATAATTCTTATGGAGATAGAAGAAAGGGAGTATTCTTCCTGTACCTTGTGCCCCAGGAACTGCCGGGTGGACAGGAGGATTTCAACTGGATATTGCAGGGAAAAGAGCTCTCTTCAGGTGGCAAGAGCATCCCTTCACATGTGGGAAGAGCCCTGTATTTCGGGATCGACCGGCTCCGGGACAGTTTTCTTTTCGGGCTGTAACATGGGGTGCGTTTTTTGTCAGAACAAAAAGATCAGCAGGGGCGAAGTGGGGAAGCAGATAACGACAGATCGCCTTATAGAGATCTTTTTTGAACTGGAGGAGAAAGGCGCCAATAACATAAACCTGGTTACAGGGGATATGTTCATACCCACCATTACAGAAGCAATAGAAAGGGCCAGGGCAAGGGGGCTTTATGTGCCCTTCCTCTTTAACACCTCCTCTTACCTTAATCCGGATAGCGTTAAGATGCTGGACGGACTAATCGACATCTACCTGCCGGATTTTAAGTACATCCGGGATGAGGATGCAATAAGGTACAGCAACGCTCCCGGATACGTGGAGGCAGCGAAAGCTGCCATAGATGAGATGGTAAGGCAGCAGCCCCTTTGCGAATTTGGGGATAAGGACCTTATGACGAGGGGCGTAATTGTAAGGCATCTGCTGATGCCCGGCATGTTGATCCAGGCCAAGATGATCGTGAAGTATCTCTATGAGAAATACGGCGATGCCATTTATATAAGCCTCATGAATCAGTTCACTCCAAACGGAGAGCTTGATGAATTTCCGGAGATCGACCGGAAGATCACAGGTCGGGAATACGACAGCCTTGTAGATTATGCCTCGGGACTTGGGCTTACAAACGGATACATTCAAGAGGGTGAGACAGCCAGCGAGAGCTTTATTCCTGATTTTGACTGCAGCGGTGTGTAAGGCGGGACTATATTTGTAGAATACAATGCTCACAGAATAAAAAGGTAGAAACAGGCATGATAAACGACGAGATCCGAAATGGCCTTTTTGAAAGACAGGACATCAAATATCGTGACTTCCAGGCGGGGCTCATCCCCGGGAAGAGCGCAGACTACATGATAGGAGTCCGTACGCCGCTTCTTCGAGGCTATGCAAAAGAGCTGTCGAAGAATCCGGAAATAGAAGACTTCTTATTGAGCCTTCCACATCAGTATTTTGATGAGAACCAGCTCCATGCTTTCATAATTTCCGGTATGAAGGACTATGACAAATGTATGGAAGAGCTGGAGAGGTTTTTGCCCTATGTGGACAACTGGGCTACCTGCGATCAGATGTCTCCCAAGATATTTAAGAAATACAGAAAGCAGCTCTTTTCCCGGATTGAAGACTGGATAAAGTCAGAAAAGACCTACACAGTAAGGTTCGCGGTGGGAATGCTTATGGAGCACTTTCTGGATGAGGATTTTGACCCCAAATACCTTAAGCTGGTGTCAAAGCTTCGAAGCGATGAATACTACATCAATATGATGATAGCCTGGTACTTCGCAACCGCTCTGGCCAAGCAGTACGATGCGACGATTCTTTACCTTGAAAAGAAAAAGCTGGATGTCTGGACTCACAACAAGACCATCCAGAAGGCAATCGAGAGCTACCGGATAACACCGGAGCAAAAGGACTACCTTCGCAGCTTGAAAATAAAGAAGTAATAAGGGAAAATATAAATACAATCTAATGTAACAGGAGGGAAAATATGGATTATCAGTCAAGATATGAGGAGTGGCTTTCTAAACTGGAGGATGGAGATCCTTTAAAGGCTGAGCTTGTTGCAATAGCTGATGACGAGAAGGATAAAGAGGAGAGATTCTATCAGGATCTTTCATTTGGTACAGCGGGACTTCGCGGCAAAGTTGGCGCCGGAACAAACCGTATGAATTTCATAACTGTCGGAAAGGCGAGCCAGGGTGTTGCCGATTACATCGTATCCAAGGGACAAAAAGCCATGGATGCAGGTGTTATCATAGCCCATGATCCAAGACATTTTTCCAGAGAATTTTCAGAGCTGGCAGCAGGTATTTTTGCGGCAAACGGCATAAAGGTTTATACCTTCCCAAGCCTTCGCCCCACACCTGAGCTGGCATATATGATAAGACGACTTCACACAGTTTCCGGTATCAACATCACCGCATCACACAACCCCAAGGACTACAACGGATATAAGGCATACTGGGAGGACGGATGCCAGGTATCTTCTGAGGTTGCTGATGGCATGACAGAGTGCATCAATGCAGTTGACCAGTGGAAGGGTGTAAAGAAATCTGATTATACAGAGGGAGTAAAGTCAGGGAAGATCACCGTGCTTGGCGAAGAGTACGACAGAGAGTACCTGGATAAGATAGAGGGACTTGCCATCCATGAGGGTGATGAGTTGGATCTCACAATCCCGCTTGTTTACACACCTCTCAATGGATGCGGATCAATCCCCTTCAGACAGATGCTCACTGACAGAGGCTTTACAAACTGGAAGATCGTTCCTGAGCAGGAAAATCCGGATCCTGATTTCACAACAGTAGGATATCCAAATCCTGAGGATCCAAAGGCCTTTGCCCTTTCCGAGAAGTATGGAAGAGAGTTTGGCGCAGAGCTCCTTATGGCCACGGACCCCGACTCAGACAGATTTGCCATTGAGATCAGAGATGACAACGGCAATTATATACCTCTTAACGGAAACCAGACAGGATATCTTCTTGTTAACTATGTCCTTGAGGGACACAAAACAGCCGGAACACTTCCTTCAAAGGGAGCTATGGTAAAGTCGATCGTTACTTCAACTCTTTCAACCATAATCGCCAAGGCATACGGAGTTGAGATGTTCGAGACCCTAACAGGCTTTAAGAATATCTGTGGAAAGATCCCGTATCTCCATGAGAACGACTACAAGTATCTCTTTGGATATGAGGAGTCCGTTGGCTACGCAGCCTGCGAGGACATCCGCGATAAGGACGGAATCTCAGCAGGAATGCTCGTTGCAGAGGCAGCAGCTTACTACAGAAAGCAGGGAAAGACCCTCTGGGATGTACTTAATGAGATTTATGCTAAGTACGGCTTCTTTGCTGAGGATGAACCCAATATCGTTCTTGAGGGAATCGCAGGAGCGCAGAGAATCCAGCGCATGATGAAGTACTTCAGGGAGAACATTCCTACAGAGGTTGCAGGAGCAAAGGTAGATAAGGTTATCGACTACATCAAAGGCTACGAGGATATTCCGCCACAGAACGCCATCAGGCTTTTCCTTGATAACGGCTCCTGGTTCGCCATCAGACCAAGTGGCACAGAGCCCAAGATCAAGTTCTACTTCTACTCAAACCAGAAGTCCAGAGAAGACGCCCTTAAGGTCAATGCAGATATTAAGGGAGCAATCCTTGATCTTATCAATTCGGTAGAGTGAGGAATAATATGAGCGAGCATACACACGAACACACACATGAGCATGACCATGACCATGAGCATGACCACCATCATCATGATCACCATCATGACCATGAAGTTCCCGAGACCAGGGACAAAATGATAACTCTTCTTGATTACAACTGCCAGCACAATGAGAGCCATGCTTCAGAGCTTAAGCGCCTTGCAGACAAGCTGAAAGACCAGGGACACGATGCTGAAGCTGCTAAGGTGGCTGAAGCCTGTGAGGCATTTGACAAAGGAAATGCGGCTCTTCGTGAGGCACTTGAGCTTTTGAAGAAAGCTTAATGGCAGACTTTGGATTAATCTTTTGGAAACGGAGGACAGTATATGTGCCTTTCAACAGCTTACAGAGATTCCAATCCTGATGAGGTTTTGATGCAGGATGTAAGTGCCATCAACATTGATGGAGAGAATGTGATCCTTACAGACCTCTTTGGAGAGAAAAAAACCTTTAAGGGTCGTCTTACTTTCGCCGACCTTACAGGTGCAGTTATCAGGATTGACTGCTAAGACAAGACAAAGAAATGGCCCCGAGGCAGGCTGGAAATTACCGGCTATGCCAAGGGCCATTTTTTTATTTCTTTATGATTCTATGTTTTCTTTCATAGAGTAAGGCATCGCTGTTGCATCAGGACGCTTCATGTTGTCGAATCTCTTGATCATGAGAGGTTCCCAGATGTAATACAAGAACTTGCCATCAAGGTCGAAGTAGAATACTGCAAACAGTATTCCGTAGACCAGGGCAGCGATCCTAAAGATCTTAAAGAAAATTTTCAAGCATGTTTTCATGATACCCTCCCCTTAATTACCAGCTTCCACTGTCATCGAAATTAAGCAGTGTCGGATCAAGCGGCTCTTCGCGCATTACGGTGGTCATATAATCATTGATTATATCACGGATCTCATTGCGGGAAACGGTTCTCTTGTCTGGAAGAGCGTGAGGAATCCAGATGGCGTGGATGTTACGTTTTCTGAACTCATCCTCGAATACACCGTGGATACCCTGCATTCCCTTGCACTGGAGCTGATCATACATGATGACCATATC
>DFGW01000239.1 GCA_002372465.1 Butyrivibrio sp. UBA3740 | reverse complement strand
TGTTGACGCCATGACCGGTCAGGATGCTGTCAATGTGGCATCCGAATTCAACGAGAAGGTTGGAGTGGACGGAATCATCCTCTCCAAGATGGATGGTGATTCACGAGGTGGTGCAGCTCTTTCAACCAAGGCTGTTACCGGAAAGCCTATACTCTACGTGGGTATGGGCGAGAAGCTTTCAGATCTCGAACAGTTCTATCCGGACCGTATGGCGTCCAGGATCCTTGGAATGGGCGATGTGCTCAGCCTCATTGATAAGGCTGTTGAGGCCAATGCCCAGATGGATGCAGAAAAAGAAAAAGAGATGGCCCAGAAGATGAAAAAGGGCAAGCTCGATTTCGAGATGTATCTTGAGAGTATGAAGCAGATGAGAAACATGGGTGGCCTTGGTGCTATCATGGGAATGCTTCCGGGACTTGGGGGCAAGATCAGTGATGATCAGCTTCCTGATGAAAAGAAGCTGGCTAAGATGGAAGCCATAGTTCTTTCCATGACTCCGGAGGAGCGCAAGAATCCTAAGCTTATGAGCCCTCAGCGCAAATTCAGGATAGCAAAAGGTTCAGGCAATGACATTGCAGATGTCAACAGATTCATCAAGCAGTTTGAACAGATGAACAAGATGATGAAGCAGATGCCCGGCCTTATGGGTAAAAGGGGCGGATTTGGCAAGTTCGGCGGTTTGGGCGGATTTGGCGGCAACAAGTTCTTTTAACTATTTATGATATGTTCCAGCTAATGCTGTTTGATACATATAAAACAAATAACTAATAATTTATTTATTTAATGGAGGAAATTAAAATGGCAGTAAAGATCAGATTAAAGAGAATTGGTAAGAAGAAGGTTCCTTTCTACAGAATCATCGTTTCAGATTCAAAGGCTCCTGTACAGGGTAAGTTCATCGAGGAGATCGGAACATACGATCCTAACACAGATCCCAGCACAGTTAAGGTTGACGAGGAGCTTGCTAAGAAGTGGCTTTCAAACGGTGCTCAGCCTACTGAGTCTGTTGCTAAGCTGTTCAGACAGGCCGGCATTCAGAAATAATTCTGATATTTTTTAATAATATGCCGGAGGTTAAACAATGAAAGAATTAGTTGAAGTTATCGCAAAGGCGCTTGTTGATAATCCGGAAGAAGTCGTTGTTACCGAGAAGAAGGACGGGCGCAATATTATGATCGAGCTTCATGTTGCACCTTCAGACATGGGCAAGGTAATTGGTAAGCAGGGACGTATTGCCAAGGCTATACGTGCCGTTGTTAAAGCTGCATCTACTCGTGAGAATATCAAGGTTGATGTAGAGATAGTTTAAGTATTTTGTGCCGCCCTGGGCGGAGTTTTGGCTCCGATCCACGGCGGCAATTTACGTTATGGGACTGATTATATGAACTTTCATATTATGACTTTATTTCCGGAGATGATAGACCAGGGGCTGTCTACCAGCATCCTTGGCAGGGCACGGGATAACGGCCTGATATTATTTGAGGCAATCAATATCAGGGATTATTCCGCAGACTTAAAACATCATAAGGTTGATGATTACACTTATGGCGGAGGAGCCGGTATGCTTATGCAGGCTCAGCCGATTTATGACTGCTTTAAAGCTATTGAGGCAGGAATCAATGAGAAAAACAGTGGCAGCAATGCCGATGAAATAGATGTTCCGGGCAAGAGACTTAGGGTCATATACGTTACTCCCCAGGGAGCTGTTTTCAATCAGGAAATGGCGGCGGATTTTGCAAAGGAAGAGGACCTTGTTTTCCTTTGTGGCCACTATGAGGGAGTTGATGAACGTGTGCTGGATGAAATAGTTACTGATTATGTCTCTATCGGGGACTATGTGTTGACAGGAGGGGAGCTCCCTGCCATGGTAATGATAGATGCCATTTCAAGGCTTGTTCCCGGAGTGCTGAATAATGATGAGTCAGCTATGACTGAGAGCTTTGGAAACGGACTTTTGGAATATCCGCAGTACTCAAGACCAGAGGAATGGATGGGCAGGAAGGTTCCGGCAATTCTTTTATCAGGGGATCATAAAAAGGTGGACGAATGGCGCCTGGAACAATCAATAGAGCGCACCAAAGAGCGCAGGCCTGATCTTTATGAGAAGTGGCTACTTGAGAATCCGCCTAAACCCGAGAAAAAGAAGAGAAGAAGAAAAAATACAGAGGGTAATTTATGACAGATATATTTCAGGTTGGTGTAATTGCATCTACACATGGACTTCAGGGCGAGGTTAATGTGTTTCCAACAACCCAGGACCCACAAAGATTTAAAAAACTTAAGAAAGTAACACTTCATACACAAAAGGGAGAAGAGCTGGAGCTTGATGTTGTCAGCGCCAGATTCTTCAAGAAATTTGTAATTGTGAAATTTAAGCAGTTCAGCAATATCAATGAAGTAGAGAAATTCAGAGGATGCGAGCTTACCATTGACAGAAAGGATGCCATTAAGCTTGAGCCCGGAGAATTCTACTGTGCTGACCTCATTGGCCTTTCTATTGTAGACGAAGACGACAATGAACTTGGGACTTTGACTGAGATCCTTCAGACCGGGGCCAATGATGTGTATGAGATGACCAGAAAAGATTCTGAGGAAAAAGTTTATATTCCGGCTATAAAGGACTGCGTGAAAGCTATAGATGTTGAAGGCAAAAAGATTGTCATTCACGTTATGGAGGGGCTTCTCTAAGGAGTGTATATCGTGAAATACAATAAAACCTAACGTCATATATTCTTAGTGACTTTTATGAGGAAATGAATTATAATAGGTTAGTGAAATATGTTGTGGGAGAAATATTATAAACACAAGATGTTGGGGTGATTATTCTTATGGTAGATTATACTGAAGGTGCTGGATATCAGTACCATACACATGTTAAACCGGGAGACGTTGGAAGATACGTCTTATTAACTGGGGATCCGGGTAGATGTGAATCTATCTCGAAATTATTCGATAATCCCGAATTTGTAGCATATAACAGAGAATATAACACATATACCGGTACTTTGTGCGGTGAAAAGGTAAGTGTTATGTCACACGGTATTGGCGGAGCATCTACAGCTATTGCAGTAGAGGAGCTTGCCAAGTGTGGAGCGGACACTTTTATTCGCATGGGTACATCAGGAGGTATGCAGGAGGACGTCATCGGAGGAGACATAGTAATTGCTTCCGGTGCCATCAGAGCAGAAGGAACATCAAAAGAGTATGCTCCTATTGAATATCCTGCGGTAGCTGATTATAATGTGTTGAATGCCCTTGTTGAGGGAGCAAAGACCGTAGGAGCTAAATATCATGTGGGCGTTGTTCAGTGTAAGGACTCCTTCTTTGGTCAGCATGAGCCTGAGACAAAGCCTGTAGGCTATGAACTTCTCAATAAGTGGGACGCATGGATTAAATGCGGATCTCTTTGTTCTGAGATGGAGAGCTCAACATTATTTATAGTAGGAAGCTACTTAAGGATCAGGACTGGCGCGGTATTACTTGTCGTTGCCAATCAGGAGAGGGCTAAAAAGGGCCTTCCCAATCCACAGGTTCATGACATGGATGTGGTTTACAAGACCACTATTGAAGCTGTCAAGAACCTTATCAAACTGGATAAAGCCTAAATGGGTTTATCATAAATGTTTCTATTATCACTTTATTTACGGAGGGAAATTATGAAAAAGAAACTTTTAGCAGTTCTTATGGCTGCAACAATGGTATCTTCACTGGTTGCATGTGGCGGCGCTGCTACACCTGCTGAGCCAGCTGAGACAGAACAGACTGGTGAGACTACAGAGACTGTAGAAGTTGCTCCTGCTGAGACAGCTGAGACAACAGAGACAACTGAAGAGGCAGCTCCTGCTTCTGACATGAAGGTTGCTATGATCACTGACTATGGTGATATCACAGACCAGTCCTTCAACCAGTCAACTTATGAAGCTTGCCAGAAGTTCGGTAACGACAACGGAATCGACTTCACATACTACAAGCCTGAAGGAGATTCAGATGCTGAGAGAGAAGCTATGATCGACAAGGCTGTAGCTGATGGTTACAATGTAATCGTTATGCCTGGATATGCTTTCGCAGGCGCTATCAAGGATACAGCTGAGACTTATCCTGATGTTAAGTTTGTAGCTCTTGACGTTTCTGAGTATGACCTTGAGGGTGATGCTTCTGATTTCAACAACGAGACATACCCTAACGTATTCTCAGCTGTATATCAGGAAGAGCTTCCTGGATACATGGCTGGTTATGCAGCAGTAAAGATGGGCTTCACAAAGCTCGGCTTCCTTGGTGGAATGGCTGTTCCTGCTGTTATCCGTTATGGTTATGGCTTCGTTCAGGGTGCTGACGCTGCAGCTGCAGAGCTTGGCGCAGATGTAGAGATCAACTACGCTTATGGTAACCAGTTCTATGGTGATGCTGATATCACAGCTGCTATGGATACATGGTACCAGGGTGGAACAGAAGTTGTATTCGCTTGCGGTGGTGGTATCTTCACATCTGCAGGTGAGGCTGCTGCAAAGGTTGGCGGCAAGGTTATCGGTGTAGACGTTGACCAGGCTGCAACAATCGATGGCATGTTCGAGAGCGGAATGACTGTTACATCAGCTATGAAGGGTCTTCAGGCTACAGTTAACACACTTCTTTCAGCAATCAGAGATGGACAGTGGGATTCTTACGCTGGTAAGATTTCTAACCTTGGCCTTGTATCAGGTGATGACCTTTCTCTCAACTATGTAGGACTTGCTGATTCGACAGTTTGGACAGATGGATTCCAGAAGGCAGACTATGAGCAGCTTGTTGCTGATATGGTAAGCGGAAAGATCACAGTATCTAACGATTCTTCAGCTGAGCAGCCTACAGCTACAACAGCTAAGATCAACTTCCAGGGCAACATTAAATAATTTAGCTCTTTGAGCTTTCTAAGGGCCGGCGGATTCATAGTCTTCCGGCCTTTTTTTCTCAAAATGAAAACTATATAAAAACGGAGGGGTTATAGGTGGCAGGTAACAGCGAATATGCTATTGAGATGCTGAACATTACCAAGAGGTTCCCTGGTATCATAGCCAATGATAATGTTACAGTGCAGCTGAAAAAAGGTGAGATCCACGCGCTTTTAGGAGAGAATGGAGCAGGAAAGTCCACTCTTATGAGCGTGCTTTTTGGTCTTTACCAGGCTGAAGAAGGTATTATCAAAAAAGACGGGGTAGAGGTTAAGATCAACAATCCTAACGACGCCAATGATCTTGGTATCGGAATGGTTCATCAGCACTTCAAGCTTGTTCAGTGCTTTACGGTTCTGGACAATATTATTCTGGGTGTTGAGACAACAAAACATGGCTTCTTACAGAAGGATGAAGCCAGAAAGAAGGTAATGGAGCTTTCTGACAGATATGGCCTTAAGGTAGATCCTGATGCCAAGATTGAGGACATAACTGTAGGCATGCAGCAAAGGACTGAGATTCTCAAGATGCTTTACAGAGATAACGAAGTACTTATCTTTGATGAGCCAACAGCTGTTCTTACTCCTGCTGAAATCGATGAGCTTATGGAGATCATGAAGAACCTTTCCAAGGAAGGAAAGTCTATTCTTTTCATTTCCCATAAACTTGCAGAGATCATGGCCGTTGCTGACAGATGTACTGTTCTTCGTAGAGGTAAGTATATCGGAACAGTTAACATTGCCGATACCAATCAGGATGAACTTAGCCGTATGATGGTTGGACGTGATGTTCAGCTTGTGGCTACCAAGGAAGATAAAGTCCCGGGAGACGTTATTCTTCATGTTGAGAATATGACTGTTCCCAGCAAACTTCATCATAACAATGCAGTCAAGAACGTTTCCTTTGATGTAAGATCCGGAGAGATCGTATGTATCGCGGGAATTGATGGAAATGGTCAGACTGAGCTTGTTTACGGTCTTTCAGGTCTTGAGAACGTAACAAGTGGCAAGATAACTCTTTCAGGAAGAGATATTACCCATGCTTCCATCAGAGAGCGTTCAACTCATGGCATGAGTCATATTCCCGAAGACAGACATAAACATGGTCTTGTTATGGACTACTCACTGGCTTATAACCTGGTGCTTCAGAGGTATTTTGAACCTCAGTTCAGTACCAAGGCAGGCTTCCTTAAAAAGGGAGAGATAAATAAATACGCTGATAAGCTCATTGAGCAGTATGATATCAGATCCGGACAGGGTGCGACTACAATTGCACGTTCAATGTCCGGTGGTAACCAGCAGAAGGCTATCATCGCAAGAGAGATCGACAAGAATCCTGACCTTCTTATAGCTGTACAGCCTACAAGAGGTCTTGATGTAGGAGCTATCGAATATATCCACAAACAGCTCATAGCTCAAAGAGACGCAGGCCATGCTGTCCTTCTCGTATCTTTGGAGCTTGAAGAGGTTATGAGTATCTCTGACAGGATCCTCGTTATGTATGAGGGAGAATTAGTTGGAGAATTTGATCCTAAGAAGACAACACCTGAGGAGCTTGGTCTTTATATGGCCGGCGCTAAGAGAAAGGAGATTGGAGCATAATGAATAATAATAGTAAATCCCATCCCCTTTCAAACCCTACAGTCCAATCTTTACTGGCAGCTCTTTTGTGCATAGTTATAGGACTTTTAGTTGGTTATATAGCTCTTCTTATCATCAATCCGACAGGAGCTACAGAAGCGATAGTAACCATTCTTAAGAACTACTTTACTTATCCTACTGCAGCAGCAGCCAGGAAGTACCTTGGAAATACACTGGTTAAGGCAGCACCTCTTCTTATGTGTGCCCTTTCTATCCAGTTCTGCTATCAGGCAGGTCTTTTCAATATTGGAGCTGCCGGACAGTATGTAGCCGGCGCAGGAGCAGCTTTATTCTGTGCTCTTCAGCTTAAGCTTCCATGGATTATCTGTCTTCTTGCAGCACTTATCGCCGGAGGCATTTTTGGTATCGTTGTTGGCATTCTTAAGTCTTATCTGAATGTTAACGAGGTTATTTCAGGAATCATGCTCAACTGGATTGGTCTTTACACAGTTAACATGCTTCTTTCCGGTGTAAAAGAGACAGCGAGCCCTTATACAGTACAGCTTGCTTCCACAAACCCCGGAGCACTGCTTCCGTCAATGGGACTGGAAAAGCTCTTTTCCAATAACAAATACGTAACTATTGCGATTCCGCTTTCAGTTATTATCGCAATACTTCTAAAGATAGTCCTTAGTAAGACTGTTTTCGGTTATGAGATAAAGGCTACTGGTATTGCAAAGGACGCTGCCAAGTACAGCGGAATGAAAGAGAAGAGAAATGTTATTTTGACTCTCTTTATCGGTGGTGCACTGGCAGGACTTGGAGCTGCATTTTTGTTCCTTTCTGGCTACGAGCAGTGGTCAGTAACTCAGTCATCGGTTCCTTCCATGGGCTTTAACGGTATTGCCGCTACATTCCTGGGAGGCCTTGATCCTATCGGAACTATATTTGCTTCATACTTTATCCAGCATATTACATCAGGTGGATCTTATCTGGATAAGAATATTTATCCTTCACAGATTTCTGATTTCATTTCAGCTATCATCATTTATCTGTGCGGATTTGTTCTGTTCTTCAAGCTTTACCTCAATAATCGCATCAGGCTCAGTGAGGAGAGAAAAAAAGAGCGGAATGTTGGAACAAAAAAAGAGGAAGGAGGTAACAGATAATGGTACTGCTTCTTCAATACACACTTCTTTTTGCATCAGTTCTGATTCTGGTAGCTTTGGGTGGATGCTTCTCTGAGCATTCAGGTGTTATCAACCTTGGACTTGAAGGAATCATGGTTATGGGAGCTCTGGGTGGAGCGCTTGCACTTAAGTACATTTCACCTTCACTTCCGGCACTTATCATTGTTCTTGTTGTACTTGCTGCTTCAATCCTTTGTGGTGTTGTTTATTCAATTCTTCTTGCTGTAGCATGTATCAACCTTAAGGCTGACCAGACACTGGTTGGAACAGCGCTTAACATGCTGGCTGCAGCTGCTGCAACAGTTATCGTTAAGTCCATCAACATTGCAGAGAATCCTGACAACGTTTCTTCTACTGTACAGTATGTACAGACCAAGAAGGCACTGGTTGTTCCTATCGGAAACTTCCAGTTCAACTGGTTCATGCTTGTGGCACTTATTTGTCTTATCCTTGCTTATATCATTTTGTATAAGACAAGATTTGGCCTTAGACTTATGGCCTGTGGTGAGCATCCTCAGGCTGCAGATTCAGTAGGTATCAATGTTTACACCATGCGCTGGGCAGGCGTTCTTATTTCAGGAATGCTGGCAGGAATCGGTGGTATTGTATATATTACAGCCGGTGTAAGTGAGTGGAAGTTCGAAGTTGGTGTTGCCGGTTTTGGTTTCCTTTCTCTGGCTGTTATGATCTTTGGTCAGTGGAAGCCTGTGAACATCGGCCTTGCAGCACTTTTGTTCGGATTTTTCAGAGCACTTTCCAACGTATATTCAGGCTTTGACTTCCTTGCAGCTTTGAACATACCCGGATCTGTATACAACATGATGCCTTACATTATTTCCCTTATAGTTCTTGCATTTACATCATCTAATTCAAGAGCTCCTAAGGCAGAAGGTATTCCTTACGATAAGGGATCCAGATAATTATTATAGGAATGGAATAAACTATGGAATATGATATAAAGGAGCTGATAAGAACAGCTCTTTCCATGAGAAAGATGAGCTATACCCCATATTCGCATTTCAATGTGGGGGCAGCACTTCTTTCAAAGGATGGGAGAGTATTTACCGGTTGCAATATAGAAAATGCCTCCTATACACCCACTAACTGTGCGGAGAGAACAGCTTTTTTCAAGGCTGTAAGCGAAGGCGTCAAAGATTTTGAGCTTATAGTCATAACCGGTGGTAAGGAAGATGCAAAGGAACTGGATTATTGTCCGCCTTGCGGAGTCTGTCGTCAGGTTATGAGCGAATTTTGCGATGATTCCTTCAAGATTATCCTTGCTAAATCAGAAACTGAATATAAGACCTATTCTCTCGATGAATCTCTTCCTCTGAGATTTAGTCCTAAGAATCTTTTGGGTTGACGACATGCTGTAATATGTGTTATATTATAGTACGTTGTGAAAATCAGACGGTCCTCTGGTGTACAGGTTACATTTAAGAACGTCCATGGAAATAGGAGAAAAGATATGAGTACAATTATCGAAGAGCTCGAGAAAGAGCAGCTGAACGCTAATGCGCCAGAGTTCCACACAGGTGACACAGTAAGAGTTCACGCTAAGATCAAGGAAGGAAACCGTGAGAGAGTTCAGGTTTTCGAGGGAACTGTTAAGAAGATTCAGGGCGGTAGCAATCGCACAACTTTCACAGTAAGAAAAGAGTCTTACGGTGTTGGAGTTGAGAAGACATGGCCTCTGCACTCACCTATCGTTGAGAAGGTTGAAGTTGTTAGAAGAGGTAAGGTAAGAAGAGCTAAGCTGAACTACCTTAAGGGACTTACAGGTAAGAAGGCTAAGGTTAAGGAGCTTGTTACCAGATAATATGTTTTTTAAAGGCAGTTACTGTTTCAGTAATTGCCTTTTTACGTGTAAGTACTCCATATAATTGAGGTTATTATGCGTTCAAGAAGAAACAGAAACACTTTATCATTTCATCAAAAGAAAAAGAGAATAACTCCTGCAGTGGTCAGGGAGATCTTTTCCTGGATCTTCGTGACACTTCTGGCGGTTATTTTGTCTATTGCACTGGTTCTTGCATTTGGGATGCAGGTGAAGGTCATCGGCGATTCCATGGAACCGGGTCTATATAATGGTCAGAGTCTCCTTGTGGACAGGGTGCTTACAAAGATTACCAGCCCCAAGACCGGAGACATCGTTGTATTTTTGCCCAATGGCAATGTCAATTCCCATTATTATGTTAAAAGAGTTGTTGCAAGCTCAGGGGATACTGTACAGATAACGGAAGGAATTCTTTATATCAATGGGGAACCGGCAGGGGAAGACTCCGTAACCTTTGATAAGATGGAGGATTCCGGTATTGCAGCTAATCCTATAAAGCTTGGCAGCGGAGAGTATTTTGTTCTTGGAGATAACAGAAACAGTTCGGAGGATTCCAGAAGTGCCAATATTGGAATTGTTAAGCAGAGCATGATAATTGGAAAAGCATGGTTCAAACTGAAGTATGAAGATGCATCAGGAGGACTCATCCTTAACCACTACAGATAGAAAGGCGCAGCGATGAATTTTCAGTGGTATCCGGGTCATATGACAAAGGCTATCAGGATGATGCAGGAAAATATCAAACTGATAGATATCATTATTGAACTTACAGATGCTAGGATCCCGGCTTCAGGCAGGAACCCTGACATAGATGAGCTTGGCAAGAATAAGTTCAGGCTTATTATTTTGAATAAAGCGGATCTTGCTGATCCGGCTGTAACAGCCAGATGGCGCGAATACTATCAGTCACTTGGCTACTTTGTTATGGAGATGAACTCCAAAACAGGCAATGAAGCAGGTAAAGTTAAGGACCTTGTTCAAAGTGCCTGTGCTGAAAAGATTGAAAGAGACAAAAAGCGCGGAATAGTAGGAAGACCAATAAGGGCCATGGTTGCCGGAATTCCCAATGTGGGTAAGTCAACCTTTATCAATAAGCTATCCGGCAAGGCAGCGGCCAAGACCGGCAATAAACCAGGAGTTACTAAGGGCAAGCAATGGATCGCTCTTGGTAAGAACATGCAGCTTTTGGATACTCCCGGTATTTTGTGGCCCAAATTTGAGGATGAGACAGTAGGTCTGCACCTGGCGCTTATCGGTTCCATGAATGATGAAAACCTTGACCTTACTGAACTGGCCTGTGAACTTATAAAACTGTTAAATGAGTACTACCCTGATGCAATAAAAGAGAAGTATAATATAAATGAAGAGCAGATAAGCAAATACAAGGAACAGCCCTATGCAACACCCTTGAGCGCAGTACTTTCTGCTGTTGTTGAGAACAGAAAGCTTATAAAACAGGGAGCTGAGCCGGATATTAATAGGGCAGCAAGTCTGATTCTTGATGATTTCAGGAATGGTAGGCTCGGAAGACTATCATTGGAAAGGCCGGAACAATATGAGCAAAGTCGTTAAGGAAATTTTAAGTACTCTTTTATATCTTTTGGTGATCTTTGTAATCACGTTTTTGTTTATCACCTTTATAGCCCAGAGAACTGAAGTTAGTGGATCTTCTATGGAGACAACACTTCAGGATGGTGATTCACTTCTTGTGGACAAGATATCCTATCGCTTTAATGATCCTAAGCGATATGATATAGTCATCTTCCCGTATAAGTACGGTGACAGACAGTATTTTATTAAGCGTATCATCGGACTCCCCGGTGAGACTATAAGGATTGATACGGATGGAAATATTTATGTTAATGACGTTGTCCTTTCGGAGAATTATGGAGCAGAGGTTATTCTTGACCCCGGAAGAGCTATTGAAGAGGTTACCCTTGGAGAGAATGAATACTTTGTCATGGGAGATAACAGGAATCATTCCATGGACTCAAGGGATCCTTCCGTTGGCAACATAAGCAAAAAGGATATTCTGGGAAAAGCCATGATAAGAATATACCCATTTTCCAAATTTGGAGGAGTTGACTGATGGACTCCATTTCTGAGGTAAAAGAGCTTTTGAAGGCCGCAGAGATTTCAGGTGACCTTCAAGGTTTTATTGATAAGTACGCCCCGGATGAAAGGGGCGGAGTTAAAAAGCTTGTGGAACAGGCAGGCAAAAAGATAAAAGCCTTAGAGGCTGAAAAGCATAGAACCTACGAGATGAGCAGGTTTGAAAGAGAAAACAGCCACTATGGCTTTCTTTGTGGAATTGACGAGGTGGGCAGAGGTCCTTTGGCAGGTCCTGTATATGCTGCTGCCGTCATTCTTCCAAAAGACAGTGACATACTGTATCTAAATGATTCCAAGAAATTATCCGAAAAAAAGAGAGAAGAGCTTTATGATGTCATAATGGATAAAGCCCTTGCTGTTGGCATTGGCTGTGCATCAGAAAAGCGAATTGATGAGATAAATATTCTGCAGGCTACTTTTGAAGCCATGACCAGTGCTGTTAATAACCTTAAGGTTAAGCCGGGAGCTCTGTTGATCGATGCTGTTCACATCCCTCAGCTTGAGGACTATAAACAGATATCCATCATTAAGGGAGATGCCAAGAGCGTTTCCATAGCAGCTGCCAGTATCGTTGCCAAGGTTACAAGAGACAGGGTCATGAAGGAAATGGCTATTAAGTACCCTGAATATGGTTTTGATTCCAATAAGGGTTATGGGAGCGAAGCCCATATAGCTGCCATTAAAAAGTTTGGCCCCTGTGAGATTCATCGAAGGTCATTTATAGGAAACTTTATATGAACACCATCGGCAATGTAAACCAACCACATAGTACCGTCATCATTGATGGGGGTCAGATCCGCGAAGGCGCTGTCTCTGAAAAGCAGCCTGTTACCCTTAAGGCCGGATCTACCATCCAGGGTACCGTGATGTCTATAACAGACACAGAGGGTGGAAAGATTGCCAATATTAACGTAGGTGATTCTGTTATTTCTGCAAAGCTACAGGACGGAATGGGACTTCGCCAGGGCCAGACACTGAATTTTGCTGTCAGGGGAAGCGGGGCTCAGGGCGTGTCCATAACTCCTCTTTATGAGAATACCTCTGTGGATCAGAGCACTTTAAAGGCCCTGACTGCTGCAGGTCTTGAGATAAATAACGATACTATCCAAATGGTTAAGGACATGATGGAAGTAGGACTCCCCATTGGAAAGGAATCCCTTCTTGAAATGAGCCGAAACCTGTCTGCTCATCCGGACACCTCCATTTCGACCATGGTTGAGATGAAGAGTCTTAATATTCCAATCAGTGACAATAATATTGTGCAGTTCCAGAACTACAAGAACTATGAGCACCAGTTTACAAGCGCCATGGAAGACATAATGGATGAGCTTCCAAACGCATTCACGCAGCTGACAGAATCCGGTAATACCAGGGCGGCTCTTGATCTGTATGGTTCTGTTTTAAAACTGTTTGGAGAAGAAACCGCCAAGACAGCCAGTGTTGATGGAGAAGAAGCTGCTGCTACCAATGCGCCATCGACTGAAGGCGAAGCTTTAGTAGGTGATAAAGAACAGGCCCGGGTTCAGGGCGGTCAATCGCAAGACCCGGCACTGGAGATAAAGGGTGCAGATGACTCTGCTTTAGATTCCGAGAAGATAGCACAGGATAATACAGGGAAAGGTGCTTTGGAGGTTTCCGAAAACGGAGCAGCTGATAAAGCAGCGACTCAGCTTCAGGACCAGAGCGTTCTTTCGGATAAATTTGTGAGTTCCTTAAGAAATCTTGGTATATCCGATGAAGCCATAAATAGGTATGAGGCGGCTTTAAAGGAAGTAAGTGCACTAAACGCCGGGGAAAGCGGATCATCCGCCACAAGCCCTAAGCTTGAACTTGCCCAGAAGGAACTTTTAAAAGAGCTTGCGGAAAACTTTTCGAGTTCAAACCTTTCAAACGTGGCAGAATCTACCTCCTGGAAAAATGTCTTTTCAAGTCCTGATTACAATAAACTTCTAAAGGGCAATATAAGCTCCCAGTGGCTCTTAAAACCCGGAGACGTTGAGAATAAGGAAAATGTTGAAAATCTCTATCAAAGGCTTGGGAATCAGATAAAGGGGCTTACAAACGCCATAAGCCAGAATGTCGGATCAAATTCAAATCTTGCTCAGGCTGCCAACAATCTGCAGAACAATCTGGACTTCATGAATCAGCTTAATCAGATGTTCCAGTATGTTCAGCTTCCTCTTCAGATGGCGGGGCAGAATGCCCATGGAGATCTGTACGTTTACAGGAACAAGAATAAGAAAATGAGTGAGGATGGCTCTGTCAGTGCAGTCCTTCACCTTGATATGGATAATCTTGGACCTCTTGACGTATATGTTAAGATGATACAGTCCAAAGTCACCACCAATTTCTATGTGGCAGATGAATCGGTACTTGACCTTATCAATGACAACATCCACATTCTTAATGAACGTCTTGAAAAGAGGGGGTATTCCATGAAGGTAAATCTTATGCTTCATGATGATATGGATGGTCAGGATGCAGCTGTTGATGAGATGCTGGACGTTATGAAGACACCTATACTGTCTACAGCGTCCTTTGATGCCAGAGCTTAGAGGGCAGAAAATGGCAGAGAACAAGAAGGATAAAGTAAAAACCGCGGTGGCTCTTGCCTACGATCCCAATGAGGACGGAGCACCTAAGGTCATAGCATCAGGTAAAGGAGCTCTTGCTGAAAAGATCATCGAACAGGCAAAAGAGAACAAAATCCCTGTTCATGAAGATGATAAGCTTGCCCAGACTCTTTCAAAACTGGAAATTGGGGAGATGATCCCACCGGAGCTGTACGAAGTTGTGGCAGAGATCCTTGTCTTTGTTGATGCCATGGACAAGATTAAAGCCAAGGATAAATCAAGGCATTAGAAATCAGAGGTATCAGTATTTGAATAAAAGAACTATTGGACAGGCCACGGAAGAGATGGCTTGTAACTTCCTCATCTCCCGGGGAGGCAGGATCCTGGAAAAGAACTACAGGTGTAAACAGGGAGAGATTGACATAATAGCCGCTGATGGCAGATATATATGTTTCATCGAGGTCAAGTACCGACAAAACAACAGATACGGAGAACCTTCCGAAGCATTAACGGCCAGTAAGATACATTATATTTTCAAAGTTTCTAAATTCTATTTATATTCTAAATATAAGTCTTATGACCTTCCGGTCAGATATGATGTAATTGCTATTTCCCCAGAAGAAAAAATGCTGACTTTCAAATGGATCAAGAATGCATTTGACTGCCAATAAGGATGTGAATTATGGAAAATATAAAGATTAAAAGATTTGGCGAAGACCACACAATGGTCCTTAGGGACAACAACGGCCTTAAATACCTTGCTTTTCCTGCAATTGATGAGCTTGGATTGGTGGATCATCTTTTTAGTACAAGGCTTGGAGGCGTATCTAAAGGCTATTTTGCGCAGTGCAATCTAAGCTACACCAGAGGTGATGATAAAGAAGCTGTAGATGAGAACTACAGACGCGTAGCAGATGCTCTTGGACATGGAAGAACTCTTGATGACTTTGTCCTGACCTTTCAGACACATACTACCAATGTGAAGGTTGTCACAGAAGAAGACAGAGGAAAGGGACCGGCAAGAGCCAGAGATTATACAGACATAGATGGACTTATCACCAATGTGCCCGGGATAATCCTTGGAACCTTCCATGCCGACTGCCCTCCGGTTATGTTTATCGACCCTGTAAACCGGGCTATAGGCCTTTCTCACTCCGGTTGGAAGGGAACCAAGGGTAAAATATCTGCAGTAACCATAAGAAAAATGCAGGAAAACTACGGCAGTGATCCAAAGGATCTTTACTGTGCAATTGGTCCGTCTATCTGTGGACCTTGCTATGAGATAGGAGAAGATGTGGCACATGAGTTTTCTAGTGCTTTTTCCCAAAAAGAGCTTTCTGATAACAATATTCTTATTCCTTATCCCGAAGGGAAATACAGGTTATATCTCTGGAATGCCATAAAACTTACACTTCTTCAGAACGGAGTCAGGAAGGACCACATAATTGTTACGGATATTTGCACCAGATGTAATCCTGAGCTTTTGTTTTCGCACAGGATTCATGGGGAAAAACGAGGGAATCTTTGCTGTTTTCTTTCTTTAAAACGGTAAAACGATAATAATACAGACGAATATTAGTCTAATTCTTAAGAAATCTTAAGAAATTTCGACGGTAAATCTTAAGAATTTGATGGGATAATAGTATTTAGATAAGTGAGGTTGCAATGGAAAATATTTTAGTATGTGATGATGACAGAGAAATTGTTGATGCCATTGAGATCTATTTGGAACAGGAAGGATTTAAGGTCTATAAGGCCTTTGATGGGGAGGAAGGGCTTTCTGTCCTTCGCAGGAAAGACATCCATCTTGCCATCGTGGATATCATGATGCCAAAGCTTGACGGCATACATCTGGTTAAAGAACTAAGAAAGTTCAGTACAATACCTGTGATCTTTCTTTCTGCCAAATCAGAGGATGCTGACAAGATACTGGGGCTTAATATCGGGGCTGACGATTACGTTACAAAGCCCTTTAATCCTCTTGAGCTCATAGCCAGGGTCAAATCCAATCTCAGAAGATACACTTCCCTGGGAACCATCATTGAACAGGAAAATGTTTATACCTCAAGTGGCCTCGTGGTGGATGATAATGCCAAAACTGTAACTGTTTGTGGCGAACTTATAAGGCTTACTCCCATTGAATATAAAATCCTGTCGTTTCTTGCCAGGAACAAGGGAAAGGTCTTTTCCATCGAACAGATCTACCAGAATATCTGGGGAGACACCACCGGCAGAACGGACAACACCATAGCAGTCCACATCAGGCACATAAGAGAAAAAATAGAGGTGGATCCAAGAGAACCCAAATACCTTAAGGTGGTCTGGGGTATTGGATACATGATCGAGGACGACACTAAATGAAAAAATATGCTTTAAAATCTACAACCGTAAAGGTAATCCAGCACATTCTTGCTGCCTTCATAGCTTTTGTTATCAGCTATTCACTTGTGGGCACAAGCATAATGATACAGGGGATAAGCGGCTATTATTCCTACAATCTCTATGAATCCGACAGAAGCCGTAAATACGAGGATTCATATCTTTTCAATAACATTCTGGGGAATAACATCTCAGATGTACTCAGGCTTGTGGCAATTAAGACACAGCTTGAGACAGCTGGCGAGTTTGACGACGAAAAAGAGATAGACGTTACTGCTTATGTAAATAAGTCGGCAACTCTTTCGGGGGACTATATCACAGCTGTATATCATCTTTCAGATCTGATCAAATGGGCTCAGAGTGGTTTTTCGTATTCCACGAGACTCTTTACCAGGGAAGAGAGCGAGAATTTCTTAAGCCCCTCAACAACCTATACCCACCTTAACAACAATAATCATTCAGGTGGCATGAATACTTACTTAAACAGCCAGCTGGAAGGCAACAGTATCACTTTTGCAATTTCCGGAAACTCCTCAAACCTTTCTGAGGGGGAGCATACCTTTTTGGAGTCAAGGTATCAGACCGTAGATGGCAAGAACATTGAGGATATTGTTTCAAACTGGGAGGAGTACAACCTTCTTTGCTCCTATGTAGAAGAAGCGGCAAAAGATCTTTTGGCTAATTATGAAGAGTACCAGAACAGCCGGATGTACTATGATTATTTGAACAGTAACCTTCGGTTTTATATAACAAGGACTATTAACGGAAGTACCGATGTATATACCAATGTTTCAGAACTGTCCGGGGAGACCACGGGAAAAGACATCCAGGCGATCTTTAAGGATTACGGAAGATATCTTTACTATTGTCCTTATGAGATAAAATATGAGACCAATACACTGATCAAGGAAAATGTCCTGCGTTCTATCATTAAGAATTACAGCTATGCCTATCCTGATCAGATCAAGATATATATCGGCGTTGACACTTATGATTATGGAGCAACGGATTCCTTTACAGAAGGAAAGCAGAATTTTACCAAGTTTATGCCTTACAGGACACAGATGTATATCTTGTGTGTCCTTGCAGCAATTGCTTACCTTATCCTTTTGATGGTTCAGCTAAGAAGGATTGCTTCAATGTCTCTTCTGGCGCAGCCTTCAAATACTCAGCAGACAAAAGATGCTGATGAGCTAAGAGTAAGGACTCTTTATACGGAAGGGTTTGCCATTATCGGTCTTCTTATTATGGCTGCTCCGGTCTTTGGACTTATTGCATTTGGACTGATAAAAGGGGACCTTCCCGGCATAGCGCATCTTACCTATTTCCCTTATCTATGTGCTGTGGCAGTTTTTATCATGAATATCGGCTTGTTGCATATGGTTTACGGCATCTATCAAAAGGTAAAGGATGGTACAGTCTGGAAGGAAAGTTTTCTTCGAAGCATCATTTTCGGAATGAGAAACCTTATTATCAATACCACTGATAATGGCAATGTTATTATAAGGACCTGGGTTCCCTACATTTTCTTCGTGGGATTCAATCTTTTGCTGTTCAGGCTGGGAATTGCAGGGATAGTGATAGCTCTTTTGCTGGATATTATCGTAGGTGTTTATCTGTATCGCCAGAATCTTGACAGGGATAAGATCATTCATGTTATCGAGAATATTAAAAACGGCGATGTTAAGGCAAAGGTGAACACGCAGGAGCTCCATGCTGACAACAAGAGCCTTGCAGAGGCTGTCAACTCCATCGGAGAAGGCATTGATAAGGCTGTGGATACCAGCATGAAGGATGAGAAGCTAAAGGCGGATCTAATCACCAATGTCTCGCATGATATCAAGACACCTTTAACCTCCATCATCAATTATGTGGACCTTATCAAGAGGGAAGACATCCAGAATGAGAGAGTAAAAGAGTATGTGGATATTCTGGAGAATAAGTCCCATAAGCTCAAGCAGCTCACTGAGGACCTTTTGGAAGCGTCTAAGATAAGCTCCGGAAACATCAGCATCGAGCTTGGGAAGATAAACTTTGTGGAGCTGGTTAATCAGACCATAGGAGAGTTCTTTGAAAAGTTTGAAAAAAGTGACCTTCAGATCATTTTCAAGCCACAGATGCCCAATATGGCAATAACTGCTGACCCTAGGCACCTGTGGAGGGTAATAGAAAACCTTCTTAATAACGTTTGCAAGTACGCCCTTACAGGCACCAGAGTTTATCTGGATATGCATCTTGAAAAGAGGAATGAAGGAAAGGACAAAGTGATCTTCTCCATTAAGAATATCTCTGCAACAGAGCTCAACATTGAATCGGATGAGCTTACGGAGAGATTTATAAGAGGAGATGTTTCAAGAACTACTGAAGGGTCAGGGCTTGGACTGTCAATTGCCAAAAACCTTACTGTTGCCATGGGTGGAAGCTTTGATATCAAGCTGGATGGAGATCTTTTTAAGGTAATAATAGGCTTTGACAGCGCAGAATAAACAATAATAAAACCTCCGGGTGAAAACTCGGAGGTTTATTGCTGTCATATTATTCGTAAAGCTCGGGAGCTATAAGTCCCTTGTTATATTTCTCAATGATCTCGTGGATCTTGTCTGTTGGCATGTTGACTGTGGACATTGATGCATCGTGATTGAGGAAATCAATGATGGTAGCCAGGAACTTACCCATATCAGCGATGAAGAGATATTCTCTTGACTTGACATCGTCGTTCATATAAGTCAGGTTAGTGGTTATCACTGCATCAAAGTACTTTTTCTCATAGCCTTCGTCGAATCTGGACATGCCATCTGTAAAGAGGCCAAAGGTTGTGCAGATAAATACTCGCTTTGCACCCATACTCTTAAGCTGCTTGGCTGTATCTATCATGCTGGAGCCTGAGGAGATCATATCATCGATAATGATAACGTCTCTGCCTGAGATATCAGAACCCAGGAACTCGTGAGCAACGATAGGATTGGTGCCGTTAACGATGTGGGCGTAGTCACGTCTTTTATAGAACATACCGGTGTCGGCACCGATGACATTGGCAAAGTAAACAGCTCTGTCCAAAGCGCCTTCATCCGGGGAGATGACAGTTAAGTGGTCCTTATCAACAGTAAGGTCGTCAATATGAGATAAAAGAGCCTTCATAAACTGATAGGATGCCAGGAAATTATCAAAGCCGCCCAGGGGCTTTGCGTTTGATATCCTTGGGTCGTGGGCATCGAAGGTGATGAAATTCTGGATACCCATGTCGTGAAGCTCTTTAAACATCTGTGCTGCATCAAGAGATTCCATTCCGTTTCTCTTGTGCTGTCTGCCTTCATAAAGGAAGGGCATGATAACATTTATTCTCTTGGCTTTGCCTGTAATTGCTCCAATGACTCTCTTAAGATCCTGGTAATGATCGTCGGGAGATTTGTGGTTGACGTAGTTGTACATATTATAGGTGATGCTGTAATTGCAGACATCTGTAAGAATATATACGTCATTACCTCTGACACTCTGGTTGATAGTAGCCTTTGCTTCGCCGCTGCCAAACCTGTCCAAAGAGTAGTTGATCAGGTATGAATCCTTTGCATATCCGTGGAAAGCAGGGTCTGAATCAGGCATCTGGTAAAGATTCTTTCTGAAACCGCAGATATATTTATCAACGCTTTCTCCCAGCTCTTTAGCAGATTCCATGACTATAAGATTTAAGGGTGCTACCGGTATCAGGCTTTCAAGTTGATGAAAATCAGGCATACTAATCCCTTTCGTGTACATTGAATATATTGATGAGCATAACGCTCCACTTACTGTTTTAACATCTGCGTTACTGACACGTCAAGAAATTTAATGTATAATTTAATTTGATTGTGAGGAAATATATGAATAAACAAAACGGCCATTTAATCGGAGCTGTACTGCCTGACAGCATAGCCATGGAGATGGGAATTGAGGCAGGAGACCTGCTTTTAGAGATAAATAATGAGAAGATAACAGATATCTTTGACTATCAGTATCTGGTTCAGGATGAACACCTTGACGTACTTATCAGGAAGGCTGATGGTGAGGAGTGGCTTCTTGATATCGATAAGGACTTTGAAGAAGACCTTGGCATCGAATTTGAGAACGGACTTATGGATAACTACAGGTCCTGTTCAAACAAGTGTATCTTTTGCTTTATAGATCAGATGCCCAAGGGCATGAGGCCGACGCTGTATTTTAAGGACGATGATTCAAGACTTTCCTTCCTTCAGGGGAACTACGTTACACTTACCAATATGTCCGATGCAGATATAGACAGGATCCTTAAGTATCATCTTTCTCCCATTAATATCTCTTTTCAGACCACAAATCCTGAGCTTCGCTGCAAGATGCTGGGTAACAGGTTTGCAGGAGAAGCACTTAAGAAGGTGGACAGGCTCTGTGCTGACGGGTCGGGAATCGAGCTAAACGGCCAGATTGTTCTTTGTAAGGGCGTCAATGATGGAAAAGAGCTGGAGAGGTCAATAAGGGATCTGACCCAATATATTCCCAATCTTCAGAGTGTATCAGTGGTTCCCGTGGGACTATCCAGATATCGTGAGGGGTTGTACCCTTTAGAGCCCTTTAATTCGGAAGACGCTGCCGGGGTTATTGACCTTATTGAGAGCTGGCAGAAAAAGATCTATGATGAGCATGGAATCCATTTCATTCATGCCAGTGATGAGTGGTATTTCCTGGCAGGAAGAGATTTCCCGGAAGCGGACAGGTACGATGGCTATATTCAGCTTGAGAACGGCGTCGGAATGATGAGGCTCCTTATAGATGAGGTTGGCGAGGAGTTTGAGTATATACAAAAAGAGCATGGAAAAGAGCTTTCTTCCATAGAAAGAGAGATCTCCCTTGCCACAGGGAGACTCGTTTATCCTTGTATAAAAGAGATTGCAGATACGGCAATGAGCATTTGTTCTGGACTTAAGGTGCATGTTTATGAGATAATCAATGAGTTTTTCGGTGAGAGGATTACTGTTTCAGGTCTTTTGACGGGACAGGATATCATTAAGCAGCTTAAGGGAAAGGACCTTGGCAGCATGCTTTACCTTCCAGAGAACCTTCTTAGGAGTGGCGAGGATTATCTTCTTGACGATGTAACTATTTCAGATATAGAAAAGGAACTGGATATAAAGGTAGGGATTGCCCGATGTGACGGGCATGACCTGGTCAGGGACCTGTTCGGTCTGTGACAGCTCTTTTATCCGGTATAGGAAAGTTAAATGAGCAGAAAGAATATTGTGGCGGTGGTAGGCCGTCCAAACGTTGGAAAATCCACCCTCTTTAATGCTCTGGCGGGATCAAGGATAGCGATTGTCCAGGATACTCCGGGAGTCACAAGAGACAGAATTTATCAGGATGTAGAATGGCTGAATCACAGCTTCACCCTCATTGATACCGGTGGTATCGAGCCGGACTCCAAGGATGTTATCCTTTCCCAGATGAGGGAACAGGCTCAGATTGCCATTGATACTGCAGATGTCATCATCTTTATGGTGGATGTGAAGCAGGGCCTTACGGATTCCGATGCCAAGGTGGCAGATATGCTAAGGAGATCCGGAAAGCCCATAGTTCTTTGTGTAAACAAGGTTGATAACTATAACAGGGATTCACTGGATGTCTATGAATTCTACAACCTTGGAATCGGAGAGCCTTTCCCTATTTCGGCCGCCAACAAGCAGGGAATAGGCGATCTTCTTGAGGAGGTTGTAAGCCACTTTAAGAAGGATTCCACCGCAGAGGAAGAGGATGATTCCATTAAGGTCGCCATTATCGGTAAGCCCAATGTTGGAAAGTCCTCAATTATCAACAGGCTTATCGGTGAGAACAGGCTTATCGTATCAGATATAGCCGGAACCACCAGGGATGCCATTGATACTGAGGTGACCCACGATGGCAAGAAATATGTGTTCATCGATACAGCGGGCCTTCGCAGGAAAAACAAGGTAAAGGATGCCCTTGAGCACTATATGATAGTTCGAACTGTTGGGGCAGTTGAAAGAGCTGATATAGCAGTGCTGGTAATTAATGCCGAGGAAGGCGTAACTGAGCAGGATGCCAAGATTGCAGGAATTGCCCACGAAAGTGGCAAGGCGGTCATCATTGCAGTCAACAAATGGGACCTTATTGAGAAGGATAATCACTCGGTAAAAGAGTTTACCAAGGACATCAGAAATACCCTGGCATTTATGAACTATGCCGAGATAATGTTTATCTCAGCTGAGACTGGACAGCGCCTTGTAAAACTCTACGATATGATTGATATGGTCAGCGAGAACCATGCCCTCAGGGTTTCCACAGGAGTCCTTAACGAGATCATGACCCAGGCCGTTGTAATGCAGCAGCCTCCGAGTGACAAGGGCAAGATCTTAAAGCTCTTTTACATCACACAGGCAGCTGTTAAGCCGCCAACCTTTGTTATATTTGTAAACGATAAGAACTTAATGCATTTCAGCTATACCAGATATATTGAGAATCAGATAAGGGAAGCCTTTGGATTTAAAGGTACGCCTTTGAGATTTATAATCAGGGAGAGAAAAGAGGACAAATAGTATGGAAAGAGTATTATGTTTACTGATCGGTTATGCTTTGGGGCACTTTCAGACTGCTGTTATGTACGGCAAGCTGAAGGGAGTTGACATCAGAAAAGTGGGAAGCGGAAACGCCGGAACAACCAATACTTTGAGGGTAATGGGAGCAAAGGCAGGACTCATAGTCCTTCTGGGGGATATGCTCAAGTGTATGCTTGCTATATTCATAACTTACATGTTATTTGGCAGGTATCAGCCTGAACTTATAGTTCTTTATATGACTTATACAGCTGCAGGTGCGGTACTTGGACATGATTTTCCTATCCACCTTCACTTTAAGGGAGGCAAGGGAATTGCTTGTACAGCAGGATACACAATTTATCTGGGAATCCAGTACACACCTCTTTTTATCCTGATGGGTGTTGTTTCATTCTTTCTTCCTTTAAATCTGTGCCATATCGTTTCTGTATGCAGCCTTTGCTATTACACATGTCTTTTTGCAATGACTGTCGCCTACGGACAGATGGGATTTTTCGGAGCTCCCCAGGGTGCACTTATAGAAGTATACATAATACTGTTTATTCTTACAGCTCTTGCCTACTACCAGCATAGGGGAAATATCAAGAAACTCCTTGCAGGTAAGGAACGCAAGACCTATATCTTTAAGAAGAACAAGATTGATTGAGGCCTTATTATATGAGTAATATTGGAATTATCGGAGCAGGAAGCTGGGGCATTGCCCTGGCCTTTGTTCTGTCTGAAAACGGACATGATGTAACGGTCTGGTCCAGGAGCCAGTCTTCAGTGGATAAGCTTACTGCTTACAGGGGCAATGAGGACAAACTCCCCGGGGTTAAGCTTGGGGAGAAAGTTAGCTTTACCTGCAATATAGAAGAGGCTGTTTCGGGAAAAGAAATCCTGGCCCTTGTAGTGCCTTCCGCACACATGAGAGAGACGGTAAGATTTCTGGCACCTTTTGTGGGGCAGGATGATGAGGATCAGCCGGTAATTGTCAACTGCACCAAGGGTATAGAAGAATCCACACTTATGGTGATGTCAGATGTTATCCTGGATGAACTTCCGGGGAGCAGGGTTTGTGTTCTTTCAGGACCCTCCCATGCTGAGGAAGTTGGGAAAGGGATGCCTACAACCATTGTGGTGGGTGCTTTTGATAAAGAGACGGCAAGGCTTGTACAGAATGTCTTTATGAACGACTTTTTCAGGGTTTACATCAGCTCAGACATGATGGGCATTGAAATAGGAGCGGCACTTAAGAATGTAATCGCTCTTGCTGCCGGAGTTGCTGATGGGTACGGTCTGGGAGATAACGCAAAGGCTGCTCTTATTACCCGCGGTATAGCTGAGATTGCAAGACTCGGGGATGCCATGGGCTGTAAGTATGAGACCTTTGCAGGACTTGCGGGTATTGGTGATCTTGTTGTTACCTGTGCTTCCATGCACTCCAGAAATCGCCGGGCAGGTATACTTATCGGACAGGGTAAGACTATGGATGAAGCCATGGCTGAAGTTAAGATGGTTGTGGAAGGTGTGTACAGCGCCAAGGCAGCTCTGGAGCTTTCCAAGAGATATGAAGTTGAGATGCCTATTGTTCAGGCTGTTAATCAGGTGCTCTTTGAGGGGCGAAATGCAGGAGAGGTCATAAGGGAGCTTATGGTCAGGGACGCCAAGATAGAGAGTAACTCCCTGGACTGGTGACTACGTAAAGACAGTTTTTAAAGGCAATGGAATCAGTTTTTGATGAATAATGTGAGAAGCAGAAGGGGCCTCGCTTAGATGATTTA
>DFGW01000173.1 GCA_002372465.1 Butyrivibrio sp. UBA3740 | reverse complement strand
CTGGATCAAGGAGTACTACACAGATGACATGAACTGCGAGTATGTATATCCTAATGTATTCATGACAGCAGATGACACAGAAAAGCTTACATCCATCCAGCAGGATCTTATAAGCTACATCAATTCAAGCAGAAGTAAGTTCGTTATGGATGGTCTTACAGATGCAGACTGGGATGCTTACATCAACCAGGTTAACGGATATGGTCTCGATGAGTATCTTGAGATCTATCAGAAGTACTTTGATGAGTTCTACAAGTAATTGATAAGACTTATTTGAAAAGAGTTTAAGGAGATGGGGAGGAGATGATCCTCCCCATTTATAAAAATGAGAAGATTTACGATCATAACGCTGGGAAAAAGCATTGTCAAACCGCATTTATTCTGCCGTGGGAGGCACCTGGGGAATGAGAATGACGGGGGCTGAAGCTGACAATATTTGTATATTTGGTAAGTGAGGAAAGACATGAACGACAAGTTATTAAAAGCACGTGAATATGAGTGTAAAAAGGAGAAGACTATCGGCGAGGAGCTTCGACCTCTTTTCCATCTTACGCCCAGATGCGGATGGATGAACGATCCCAACGGATTCAGTATATATAAGGGCAAATATCATCTCTTTTACCAGTATTATCCCTATGGTACGGCCTGGGGACCAATGCACTGGGGACATGTAGAAAGTGATGATCTGATCACCTGGAAATATCTTCCGGTCATTATGGCACCGGAGACAGAATACGATAAAAATGGCTGTTTTTCAGGAAGTGCGATTGAAACAGAGGATGGAAAGCACCTGATCCTATACACAGGGGTCCTTCAAAAGCAGGACGAGAACGGAGATTTCTATGATGTTCAGACCCAGTGTGTAGCTGTGGGAGATGGAGTTGACTACGAAAAGTACGAGCTGAATCCTGTTATCACAGGGGATGATCTTCCGGAAGGAGCAGGGAAAAGAGATTTCAGAGACCCCAAGATCTGGAGGGAGAACGGGAAGTACTACCTTGTTGTCGGCAATAAGACTGTGGACGGAGATGGTCAGCTTTTGCAGTATTCAAGCGAGGATGGCTATAACTGGAAATACGAAAAGGTTCTGATAAAGAACAACAACAGATTTGGTGTTATGTGGGAATGCCCTGATTATTTCGCACTGGACGGAAAGCAGGTTCTTCTCACCAGCCCTCAGGATATGCTCCCAGAGGAGCTGGAATTCCACAACGGAAACGGCACCTTATGTGTTATCGGTAGTGTCAACAGTGATGGGGATTTCTGCGAGGAAAACTGCCAGGCGGTGGACTATGGAATAGACTTCTACGCACCTCAGACCATTCTGACCAAGGACGGCAGAAGAGTCATGATAGGCTGGCTTCAGAACTGGGATACCGTGGGCATAAGACGTGATGATTTCCCCTGGTTTGGCCAGATGAGCTTCCCAAGAGAGATATCAGTAAGAAATGGAAAGCTCATACAAAAGCCGATCCATGAAATTGAGAACTATTACGGCAAAAGAGTCAGCAGGCAGAATGTCCTTATCTCCGATAACTGTGCACTTTCAAGCATTGAGGGAAGATGCATCGATATGACAGTTAATGTCAGATCTACAGGATCAGAGCTGTCTTATAAGAAATTCGAGATACGTTTTGCTGACAACGGCAAAGCATATTCAACCATAGAATTTGACCCTACGGAGTCCATAGTCAAGATTGACCGTAAACATTCCGGAAGCAGAAGAGCTATCGTACATCAGAGAAGATGCAAGGTTGCCAACAGAAAGGGCGAGATCACCCTTCGTCTGATACTGGACAGATACAGCATGGAGTTGTTCATCAATGACGGCGAGCAGGTAATGTCCATGGGAATCTTTACTGATATAAAGGCTGAGGGAATCAGCTTCAAAGCAAACGGCGAACTGATCATGGACATCGTAATGAATGAATTGGAGAAGAAGTAATGGGCGGATTTGATGTTGTAGCACTTGGTGAACTACTTATCGATTTTACTAACAATGACCTGAGTGAGCAGGGAAATCCCATGTTTGAGGCTAATCCGGGCGGAGCACCATGTAATGTTCTGTCTATGCTTCAGAATCTTGGCAACAGTACAGCATTTATCGGAAAGGTTGGAGACGACTTTTTTGGAAGATTGCTTAAGGAGCGCATCGAAAAGCAGGGGATAGACGCATCAGGCCTTGTTATGGACAGCGCAGTGCCGACAACTCTGGCATTTGTTAACAAGCTTCCAAACGGAGATCGGGATTTTTCTTTCTACAGAAAGCCCGGGGCAGACATGATGCTTACTGCAGAGGATGTCAGGAAGAACATAGCTTTAATTGAGAATGCGCAGGTTTTCCACTTCGGAACGCTTTCTATGACAGATGAACCGGCAAAAGAGGCGACAAAAGTAGCTGTGGAAGCTGCAAAGGAAAGTGGCGCCGTAATTTCTTTTGACCCTAATTACAGAGAACCTCTGTGGAAATCCGTAGATGAGGCGATCGAGGCCATGAGATATGGCTTTGGAAAGTGCGATGTTCTTAAGATTTCCGACAATGAAGTGGAGCTGTTCACAGGCCTTTCAGATGTGGAAGCAGGTGCAAAGAAAATACAGGAAGAATTTAATATTCCTCTTGTATTTGCAACCCTTGGCCCTGATGGAAGCATGGCTCTTTACAAGAACATGGTTGTAAAAAAGGAAGGTTTTAAGAACCCCAAAACCATAGAGACAACCGGTGCAGGCGACACTTTCTGTGCCTGTGCTATCGACTATATCCGCAGACATGGTCTTGAAGATTTATCTGAGGATAACCTTGAAGAGTGCCTGACCTTCGCCAATGCAGCTGCATCAGTCATAACAACCAGAAGGGGCGCACTTTCTGTCATGCCTTCGATGGATGAAATTAAAGACTTTATGGCAGGTTTTTCGGCAAAAGTGTTATAATAGAATCAAATAAAACATTTCTTTTTTTGGAGGGCAGGATTATGGATACTATGAGTACAGTTCGTGTCACTAAAGAAGAGGTGATCATCCCTGATCAGGAAGAAGAGGCTCTGTTTACTGATAATATAAGTGAACAGCAGATCAAACCGGAGATTTCCAAGCAGTCCACGGTGGCTTTTACCGAACGGGAACGTTTGTGGGAAGGCATGAAATAACCTGATCGTGAATTAAGCTTTACAACGGGCGCAAAATAGAGTTTTCTCTACTTTGCGCTCTTTCTATGAATGGCAGTGTAGGTTTGGGGAGTTATATGGATAAACCGAATTTCAGGGATGTAAAAAAGCTCATTAAAGCTATAAACGATACTGACAATGCTTTTAAGAGTATCTACAATGACAGACAGCTGCAGGAAAAGAACATTAAGACTCTTTGCAATAAGCTGGCCGGCATTGAGGCAAGAAAAGCCCTTTATGACATTTCAGTTGAAGAGCTCAAGAAGGCAAAGGCGGGCATAAGGGTTCAGGCGCTTTTGGATGCCGGATATACCAACCTTGGGCAGATTGCAGCCATGAGTAATTACGAGCTGCAGTCTGTTGATGGAATCGGTGAGAAGCAGAATGAAGCCATAAAAGGCGTTATCACTGAGTTTGCCAATAGTCTTTCCTCCAGAGTTACCGTACGGTTAAATGCAGAGGATGAGTCGGAAAGCGCAGCTGATAATCTGGAGCTGATTACGGAGCTGGCTAATTATATCAATAGCGAGAGGGTCAGGAAAGAAGCCGAAAAGCCTGCGGAGAACCTCAATCTTTTTGCAACAGGTGTAGCCGGGAGCGGGATTATACTTAATGGCTTCCACTGGCTCTTTTCCTCAAATGAATTGAAGAAAAAGACCGTTGAGATGTCCTTTGAGATCTATGACTTTTGTAACAGCGCTTTCTTTGAAAGGCTCATGCAGCTTATCGATGCCTACCAGGCAGCTTCTCATACAAGCACAGAAAGCGCAGTGGGCTCATTTAAGAGGAACAGCGCGGATTTCTATGCGGTGCTGGAGGAAGTGGGGAATGTTACCGGAAACAAGCCCTTTATCTATGACAGCATTCCTGCGCAGCTTGCTTCGGAAATTGACGATACGGATTTGAACCTCGACGGGTTTCTCGGGACACTTCGTGCATATCAGGCCTTTGGAGCGAAATATATACTTCATCAAAAGAAGGTACTCCTTGGGGATGAAATGGGACTTGGTAAGACCATTCAGGCCATAGCTGTCATGTCACATATTGAAAGCACTGAAGAGGGGCGCCACTATTACCTGATTGTCTGCCCTGCCAGCGTCTTGATCAACTGGGACAGAGAGCTAAAAAAATTCAGCAGGATCGACTCCTGTATCGTGCACGGCCAGACATGGGAGGAGGCTTTCCAAAGTTGGCAGGAAAAGGGCGGAGCGGCAATTACTAATTATGAGAGCATGGGGAAAATAGTCGACAGGATTGACAACCACATGTCTCTGTCAATGCTGGTAATTGATGAAGCGCACTATATGAAGAACCCCGATGCCAAGAGGACAGCTTATATCAGAAGACTTGATAACGAATCCGAAAGGATACTCCTGATGACAGGTACTCCATTGGAAAACAGGGTCGATGAAATGTGTAATCTCATAGACTTTGTCCGGCCGGATATGACAAAAGAGGTTCGTTCACATGCCCATGTGAGCCACCTTCCACAGTTCAGGGAGGGCCTTGCGCCTGTATACATCAGACGGACCAGAGAGCAGGTGTTAAAAGAGCTTCCTCCGATAGCTCAGGAGCAGGAATGGTGCAGTCTTACAGAAGCGGACAAGAGCACATATACACAGGCGCTCATGAGCAGAAGCTTTGCTGACATGAGGAGGGTTTCTTTCCTTCAGGATGATATGAGAGAGTCTTCAAAATGCCTGCGCCTTTTGGAGCTTCTAGAGCAGGCAGATGATGAAGGAAGAAAGGTGATCATATACTCATTCTTCAGGGAAACCGTGTCCAGGGTAAGTGAGTTTTTGGGAGAAAAATGTATCGGTGTTATCACAGGAGATACTAAGATAAGTGCAAGGCAGCTTATTATTGACAAATTCAGTGAAGCTCCACAGGGAAGTGTACTGGTAAGTCAGATCATAGCAGGCGGTGTCGGGCTTAATATCCAGGCTGCCAGCATTGTGGTCTTCTGTGAGCCCCAGATAAAGCCTTCACTTGAAAGTCAGGCTCTGTCCAGAGTATACAGGATGGGTCAGGTTCGTAACGTGCTGGTGTATCGCCTTCTGTGCCCGGACACCATTGATGAAGAAATGATGCTGATACTTGAAGAAAAGCAGATCGAATTTGACAATTTTGCTGACGAATCCGCTGTGGCAGGCGCTTATGACAACTTAATGGACAAGGAATGGATAAATGGCGTGATCGAGAAGGAGAGGCAGAAATATCTTCCAATGGTGATCTGAAAATAGCATCTTGTAGGGACCAATATTAATTTTGGCTTGTAGAATACAAGGCTTTTTTATCCAAATTAGCACTCTTCCTTGACGAGTGCTAATATTGGTGTTATACCATAAGCAGAACAAAGGAACAGAGAAGACCGTTTGGACTGACAGGTTCCAATGATCTAAACCCTCCGTCCCAATGCTCAATAACAGTTAACAAATTGTTTTTGTGCAAAGGAGGTAAGCATTATGTTAGCACCTAGTATTTTTGAAGAGAATTTTATGGATGACCTGTTTGGATTCCCTTACATGAAGGAACTTGACAGCATGGAACACGACATGGAGCGTAAGCTCTATGGCAGGAAAGCATCAAGGATGATGAGAACCGATATCCGGGAAAAAGATGACAACTACGAGATTTCAGTAGATATTCCGGGCTTCAGGAAAGAGGACATCACAGTAGAACTTGACAACGGATACATCACCATCAGTGCTTCAAAGAATCTTGATAAGGATGAGAACAACAAAAAGGGTAAACTCCTTAGACAGGAAAGATATGCAGGATCAATGGCAAGGAGCTTCTATGTAGGCGAAAATGTCGAGAAAGAAGACATTGATGCCAACTACAGACACGGAGTTCTGAACCTTACAATTCCTAAAAAGGCTTTGGAGAAAAAGATCCCTGAAAAGAATCTGATAGCCATCGAAGGCTAATACATAGCATCACCCTTTAGCCCTCCGCTGCTCATATAGTAGCGGAGGGCTTTTCTTTGGGATGCGAACATAGCAAATAAGATAGCGACGTGAACAAATATGAGATTAATAAGCAATACAGATCCGGGCGAAGTCATAAGGCTTCGCCCTTTTGTGTGTCCACTTTGTGAAACATGATAAAAGTTATTATTTATATTGTTAATAATTTGACAGCTATATGTTATAGTATGTAATGGCAATTTTGAGACTTCATTTATAGAAAGGGAATTTTCATGGCAAATCACGAATTCACACAATGGGACGGTTTTGTAGGTCGCGTTTGGAAAGACAATATCGACGTACGTGACTTCATTCAGAACAACTACACTCCATACGATGGAGACGAGTCTTTCCTGGCAGATCCTACAGAAGCAACCAACAAACTCTGGGGCAAGCTTCAGGAACTTCAGGCACAGGAGCGTGCTAAGGGCGGCGTTCTTGACATGGATACAGACATCGTATCTTCTCTTACTTCTCATGGCGCAGGCTATATTTCAGATGAAACAAAGGAATTGGAGCAGATCGTTGGTCTTCAGACTGACAAGCCACTTAAGAGAGCTTTTATGCCATTTGGTGGTATCACAATGGCAGAGCAGTCATGCAGAATGTATGGCTATGAGCCAAGCGAAAGACTCCATGAGATCTTTACCAAATATCACAAGACACACAACCAGGGTGTATTCGACATCTACACACCGGAGATGAAGAGGGCTCGTCACAACAAGATCCTCACAGGTCTTCCTGATACCTACGGCCGTGGACGTATCGTCGGCGACTACAGAAGGGTTGCTCTTTACGGTATCGACTATCTTATCGAAAAGAAGCAGGCAGACTTTGCAGCAACAGCCCGTCAGGGTATGCGCCGCTACGACTTCCAGCTTCGTGAGGAGATCGCAGACCAGATCAATGCTCTTAAGGGCATGAAGGAAATGGCTGCTATTTATGGCATCGATATTTCTAAGCCGGCTGCTACAGCAAAAGAGGCTGTTCAGTGGCTCTACTTTGGATATCTTGCGGCTATCAAGACACAGAACGGTGCTGCTATGTCAGTTGGACGTGTTTCTACATTCCTTGATATCTACTTTACACGTGATCTCAAGAAGGGCATCATTACTGAGACTGAGGCACAGGAGATCATCGACCACTTCACTATGAAGTGCCGTATGGTAAAGTTTGCACGTATTGAATCTTACAACCAGCTCTTTTCCGGAGATCCTGTATGGGCTACTCTTGAGGTTGGTGGTATCGGTCTTGATGGACGTCACCAGGTTACCAAGACATGCTATAGATTTCTTCACACCCTTGAGAACATGGGACCTTCACCGGAGCCAAACCTTACTGTTATGTATTCAAGCCGTCTTCCTGAGACATTCAAGAAGTACGCTGCCAAGATATCTGTAACAACTTCTTCAATCCAGTACGAGAATGATGATGTAATGCGTGTTACATGGGGCGATGACTATTCAATCTGCTGCTGTGTATCTGCAACAGAGACAGGAAAAGAGCTTCAGTTCTTCGGAGCACGTGCTAACCTTGCCAAGTGCCTTCTTTACGCTATCAACGGCGGTGTTGATGAAAAAACAGGAGACCAGGTCGGACCTGAGTACAAGGCGATCACAGCAGAGTACCTTGACTACGATGAGGTTATGCAGAAGTTCGACCAGATGATGGATTGGCTTGCACACCTCTATGTTGGAACACTTAACATGATCCACTACATGCACGACAAGTACTACTATGAGGCTTGCCAGATGGCCCTCATTGATACACATGTACGTCGTTCATTTGCTACAGGTATTGCCGGTTTCTCACACTGTGTAGATTCCCTTTCAGCTATCAAGTATGCTAAGGTTAAGGCTATCCGTGATGAGAACGGTATCACCAAGGACTTTGAGATTGAAGGAGACTTCCCACGCTACGGCAACGATGATGACAGAGCAGATGAGATCGCTATCTGGCTTCTGCGCACATTCATGGGTAAGCTTCGTCACATCCATACCTACAGGGATTCAGAGCCTACAACATCTATCCTTACTATCACATCAAACGTTGTTTATGGTAAGGCTACAGGTGCTCTTCCTGACGGACGTCCTGCCGGTGAGCCACTTTCACCAGGCGCTAACCCGGCATATGGTGCAGAAGTTAACGGTCTTATTGCATCACTTAACTCTGTTGCCAAGCTTCCATATGAAGAGGCTCTTGATGGAATTTCAAATACTCAGACAATTAACCCCGGTGCTCTTGGACATACAGATGAAGAGCGCACAAACAACCTCGTAAATGTACTTGACGGCTACTTCGATCAGGGTGCACATCACCTTAATGTCAATGTATTCGGAAAAGAGAAGCTCATCGATGCTATGGAGCATCCTGAGAAGCCTGAGTATGCGAACTTCACTATCCGTGTGTCCGGATATGCAGTTAAGTTCATC
>DFGW01000191.1 GCA_002372465.1 Butyrivibrio sp. UBA3740 | reverse complement strand
GAGGAGAGCTGCAGAGCCATGCACAGGAAGGCCTTCAGGGTATTTCCTGTAAACCGTGTCTACCAGGCACACATTCCTACCTGCCCTGCAGGTTACTGGCTCTTTGGATTTGCCAGCAAGAAGTATCATCCTCTTAAGGACTTTAATCCTGACAGATGGGATGAGAGAGGGATTAAGACCTGGTACTATACAACGCATCTTCACAAGGGAGCATTCATGCTTCCCAAATATGTAGAGGATTTACTTTCAGAAGAGGAGGCAATGTCAAGATGAGCAGATTATTGGTAATAGGTTGTGGTGGAGTTGCCCAGGTGGCAATACAGAAGTGCGCCCAGAACAGCAAGGTGTTTACACAGATGTGCCTTGCCAGCAGAACAGTAAGTAAGTGCGATGCACTTAAGGACAAGCTTGAGAAAAAGGGATGCCCTGTTGAGATCACAACAGCCACAGTAAATGCTGATGATGTAAATGATCTTGTAAAGCTTATAAAGGAGTATAAGCCAGATGCAGTTCTTAACGTAGCACTGCCTTATCAGGACCTTACTATTATGGATGCCTGCCTTGAGTGCAAGGTGGACTATATCGACACAGCCAACTATGAGCCTGAGGATACCGATGAGCCCGTATGGCGTGCAGCTTACGAGAAGAGATGTAAGGAGAAGGGCTTTACTGCTTACTTTGATTACAGCTATCAGTGGGCTTATATGGATAAGTTCAAGGAGGCAGGTATCACAGGACTTCTGGGAACAGGCTTTGATCCCGGTGTAACCAGTGTGTTTGTGGCATATGCCAAGAAGCACTACTTCGATGAGATTGAGACCGTAGATATCCTTGACTGCAACGGCGGAGATCACGGCTATGCCTTTGCCACAAACTTTAATCCTGAGATCAACCTTCGCGAGGTTTCTGCCAACGGAAGCTACTGGGAGAACGGCAAGTGGGTTGAGACAAAGCCCATGGAGATAAAAAGAGAGTACGACTTCCCTGAAGTTGGAATGAAGGATATGTACCTGCTCCATCACGAGGAGATCGAAGCTCTTGGAAGGAACTTCCCTGAGATAAAGAGGATCCGTTTCTTCATGACCTTCGGCCAGTCCTATCTTGATCATATGAGATGTCTTGAGGATGTGGGAATGCTCTCCACAAGCCCTGTTATGTTTGAGGGAAGGGAGATAGTGCCTATCCAGTTCCTTAAGGCTCTTTTACCTGATCCTGCGTCCCTTGGACCAAGGACTGTCGGAAAGACAAATATCGGCTGTATCTTCCGCGGAACTAAGGATGGAAAAGAAAAGACGGTTTATATCTACAATGTCTGTGATCATCAGGAGTGCTACAAGGAACTGGGAAGCCAGGCCATCAGCTACACCACAGGTGTGCCTGCCATGATCGGTACAGCACTTGTCCTGGAAGGCAAGTGGAAAAAGCCGGGGGTATACACAACTGATGAGTTTGATCCGGATCCATACATGGAAATGCTGGGCGAGTTTGGCCTTCCATGGGTAGTAGATGAAAATCCCGTGATGGTGCCATAACCAGATCATGACTTCTTTGTGAAAATTACGTGAGGTGATTATGAATATAAAAGAAATCCCAACTCCTGCCTACGTCATCGACGAAAAAAAGCTCAGGGAAAACCTTCAGATACTTAAGGATATAGAGGATAAGTCAGGAGCCAGGATCCTTCTGGCTCAGAAAGCCTATTCCGCCTATCAGACCTATCCGCTGGTGGCACAGTATCTGGCAGGAGCTACAGCTTCGGGGCTTTATGAGGCAAGGCTTGCCCATGAGGAGTTTAAGGCCAAAGGCATAGAGAGCGAGAACCACGTCTACGAACCTGCTTTTAAGGATGATGAGATGGAGGAGCTTTGCAATATCTGCGACCATATTGTCTTTAATTCTATTTCGCAGCTTGAGCATCACAGAAGCGTCTGGGAAAAGGCGGTTTCTGAAAAGAGACTATCTGTGGGACTTAGGATAAATCCTGAATACAGCTCCGATGATTCTTTTGAGATATATGATCCCTGTTCTTCAGGCTCAAGACTTGGAATAAGGAATCAGGATATGCCACAGACACTTCCCGAGGGCGTTGAGGGACTTCATTTCCACAACCTGTGCGAGCAGGGCTTTGAGCCCCTGGAGGAGACCTTCCTCAAGGTAGAGAAGGACTTTCACAGGTTCTTCCCCCAGCCCCGTATAGACGAGGATTATGACGGCTACGTGTACAAGGCACTGGGATATGATGAGGAAGAATTTGACGACACCGGAGAATCCATAGACGATCTGGAGGCACTGGATGGCGCCGCAGGGTCAGTGGAGATTCCGTCAGGGGTTGATGAGGAATATACCATCACAAATACCGGCAGCAGGATCAAGTGGATCAACCTTGGAGGAGGACATCACATAACCCGTGAGGGCTACGACAGAGATGGCCTTGTAAAGCTTATCTCTTACATAAAAGAAAAGTACGGACTTGATGTTTATCTTGAGCCCGGAGAGGCTATAGCGCTGGAAGCAGGTTACCTTGTGACCACCATAATGGATGTGGTTGAGACAGACAGGATGCCTGTGCTGATCCTGGACACTTCCGCTGCCTGCCATATGCCTGATGTACTGGAGATGCCCTACAGACCGCCGCTTATGCACTCAGAACAGCCCGGTGAGATGAACTACACCTACAGGCTTTCATCCCGCACCTGTCTTGCAGGAGACATTATAGGCGACTACAGCTTTGAGGACGAGAAGAAGATTGGTGACAGGCTGTATTTCGAGGATATGGCCATCTACAGCTTTGTAAAGAACAACACCTTTAACGGAATGCCACTTCCTGACCTTGCGCTTTTGCACGAGGATGGCCAGGTGGAAGTACTTAAGCATTTCGGCTATGAGGATTTCAAAGGAAGATTATAATTACCTGCTGACCACATATACGTTTTAATGGATGTACATGGGGAAAAGAGATATGAATATAATCACAGAAAATACACCTAAAAAGGACGGCTACTTTATGCCGGCTGAATTTTCGCATCATGACGGAACCATCATGATCTATCCTGTGCGCCCCGGAAGCTGGGGAAAGGACAGGACAGAAGCCCTGGAGGCTTTTGGCAAGGTTTTCCTGGAGGTACTAAGAAGGGAGAACCTTTATCTTCTTGCGGACAGAGAGCACTGGAATGAAGCCAGGAAATTTGTGGACGGAATAATTGAAGACTACCTGGAAGCGAGAGGCTATTCTGAGGAACAGCGCATTGCTGCCAAGGGCGGGGATGAGATTGAAGGCCTTGAAGCCCTGGATCCTGTGGATCAGGAGAGCTTTGAGGACAGATGCCTTGTTTTGCCGATTGCCTCAGATGACGCCTGGGCAAGGGATGTGGGGCCTACCTTCCTTGTAAAGGACAAGCAGGATATCCGCGCCGTCAACTGGAGCTTTAATGCCTGGGGCGGAGAGGTGGACGGACTTTATGCCTCCTGGGATAAAGACGATTTGGTGGCTCCCTCTTTCTGCGATATGTGCGAGATAGATTACTATGACGCTTGCCCCTTTGTTCTTGAGGGGGGAAGTATCCACTGCGACGGAGAAGGTACTGTCATGGTGACAGAGAGCTGCCTTTTAAGCCCGGGGAGAAACCCTGACCTTAGCAAAGAGCAGATTGAGGACATGTTAAAGGATTACCTTGGAGCCGAAAAGGTTTTGTGGCTTCCCTACGGCATATACAACGATGAGACCAATGAACACGTGGACAACGTTTGTGCATTTATAAAGCCCGGCGAGGTGGTCCTTGCCTGGACAGACAATAAAAATGACCCCCAGTACGAGATGTCCAGGGCTGATTATGACTATCTGGAGAGTCAGACCGATGCAAAGGGCAGAAGCATCAAGGTGCACAAGCTCTATATTCCCGATCACCCGGTTCTTGTAAATGAAAAGGATCTTTCCAACTACGAGTTTGAAGATGGTGAGGATGTCAGGGAAGCAGGAGAGCGCCTTGCTGCCAGTTATGTGAATTTCTATTTTATAAATGGGGCGGCTTTAGTTCCGCAGTTTGGCGCAGATAATGCTGAGAGTGACAGGAAAGCTTTGGACACTCTTAAGGCTCTTTTGCCGGACAGAGACATTATAGGTATCAATGCAAGAGCGATACTTCTTGGCGGTGGAAACATCCACTGCATCACACAACAGATTCCTGAGAATACGTGAGGATAGAAGGCATGTCAGATTTGGTTAAGGTTGCCTGCGTCCAGTTTGCATGCGGTCAGGTGGCTGCATCAGATGCGGAGCAGGTTAAAAGAAATATTGAAAAAGCTGGAGAGCTTACCAGGAAGGCAGCAGCTGAGGGAGCAAAGATAGTTCTTTTGTCTGAGCTATTTGAGAGAAAGTACTTCTGCCAGGAGAGGCGTTATGACTACTATGAGCTTGCATCTCACATTTTAGAGAATCCGGCAGTTAAGTATTTTCAGGAGCTTTGCGTAGAGCTTAAGGTGGTGATGCCCATCAGCATATATGAAAAGGACGGGAACGAGCTATATAACTCCGTGGTGATGATTGATGCAGATGGCAAGCTTCTTGGAGTATACAGGAAGACCCATATACCGGATGACCACTACTACCAGGAGAAGTTCTATTTCACCCCGGGAAATACCGGATTCAAGGTTTTTGACACCGCTTACGGAAGAGTGGGAGTTGGCATCTGCTGGGATCAGTGGTTCCCGGAGACTGCCAGATGTCTTGTCCTTAAGGGGGCTGATATCATTCTTTATCCGACAGCTATCGGTTCTGAGCCAATACTTAACGTCGACAGTTCAGGACACTGGATGCGTACCATGCAGGGACATTCTGCAGCCAACATTATTCCTGTGGCAGCTGCAAACCGCATAGGTACTGAGAGGGTGGAGCCTTCAGAGGAGAACGGAGGACAGTCCTCCAGCCTGTGTTTTTATGGCACCAGCTTTTTGACCGATGAGACGGGAGAGTGTATAGCTAAGGCCTCAAGAGATAAGGAAGAGATTATTTATGCGGAGTACGATTTTGATGAAATCCGTAAAAGCAGGCTTTCCTGGGGGCTATTCAGAGACAGACGCCCTGAATGCTATGGGAATGTAGTCGGAAGCAAAGAATAATGGGGAAAAAGCATTTTTATTAAAAAAATATTAAACGTAAAAAAGTCATAAAGGATACTGTATAATATACATGTGAATTACTATGCTCACATGAAAGGAGATCCTGTTATGGCTGGTTCTAAAGCATCAAACACAAAAAAGGTAAAGTTTTATAAGTCTATTCCTGTTCAGATTCTGTTCTTCAACATTCTGATGTTATTGGTTTTCAATGTAGTCAGCTATGTTGTTAACGACGGAATCTCAACTATGACAACCGACGTTCAGAACATCATGTCCGGCGTTACAGCTCTTATTCAGAGAGAGGGCGTGGTAAAAGAAGACATGGCCAAGATAGATGGAACAGTTCAAAGTGCCATCGGACTTTGGTCATATTATGCGGATTCTGATAAGCAGAATGTCGTAAATAATATCAATGCCTATGCAAGCGAGATCACCGAACTTGAAAAGAGTATCGGAGATGAATTTGCAATGTATGGCAATACCAGCGCCACAACTCAGCTTCAGGCTTCTTCACAGGCTGTAATTGCCAACATCAATGAAGTCATGAACATCATGATGACATCCGGAGACGGACAGGCAGCATCTGTAATTCTTACCGGCGAATACATTACCAATATGGAGGGTGTTAAGAGCGGCTTTGCGACACTGGACGAATCCGTAGCTGCCCTTCAGGGAAATGTAGCCAATCACATCAATCAGCAGAGAAGCAAGATAACTGTCATGAATGTTGTGGGAATGGTTGTCTTTATTATCTGTCTTTTGATCAATCTCTATGTTTCCTTCTTCCTGATCACCAAGGTTATTACAAAGATTGCAGATGAGGTTCAGGGAATCATCGGAAATATCAACGATGGTAAGGGTGACCTTACTGCCAGGATCAAGGTTAAGACCGGAAATGAGCTTGTCTTTATCAGAGACGGCATAAATGAATTTATCGAAACTCTTCAGGGAGTAATGAAGGATGTCAAGAATGGTACTCTTATCCTTACAGATTCAGCAGATAAGATGACCTCCCAGATAGCAGCTGCCAACGACAATATCACCAATACCTCAGCTGCCCTTGAGGAGCTTTCTGCCAGCATGGACAACGTTTCAACCACTGCTTCTCACATCAAGGATCAGCTAAGTGACGTCAAGGAAGCGGTTGACAGCATAAATGATGAAGTTGCAAACGGAAAAGAGCGCGCGGCTTCAATCCAGAAAGAAGCTGATGCCATCAAGAACGAAGCAATGCAGAAGAAGGAGAACACCGGTGCCAAGGTCGAGGAGCTCAGCAGAACTCTTGATGAATCTGTTAAGGATTCCGAGCAGGTTAACCAGATTGGTGAACTTACAAAAGTCATTCTTGATATTGCATCACAGACAAACCTCCTTGCCCTTAACGCAAGTATAGAGGCTGCAAGAGCAGGTGAAGCAGGCAAGGGCTTCGCGGTAGTTGCTCAGGAGATCAGTGCACTTGCTGATAACAGCCGCCAGACAGCCGGTAACATCCAGACCATCAGTGAGAACGTAACGAAGGCTGTAAAAGATCTTTCAGATAACGCCGTTGAAGTTGTCGATTTCATCAACAGCACTGTTATCGCCGATTATGAGGCCTTTGTTGAGACAGGTGAAAAGTACGAAAGCACTGCAGGCATCATGACAGGTATGCTGGAGGCTTTCACGGATAAGGCAGACTCCCTTGATGAGACAATGCGAAGCATGGCAGATTCAATCCTTGCTATCACAGATTCCGTTGAGGAGAGCACACAGGCTATCAGCCTTTCAGCCAACAACTCCACAGAGATCGTTGGAGAGATCCAGGAGATCGGTGATGCCATGGACAACAACAACAAAGTTACCAGCCAGCTAAACGACAGCACAAAGAAGTTCGTAACACTTTGATGACAGCCTCCTTTATCAGAATTTATTCCCGCCGTCTGAAATTATTCCAGGACGGCGGGATTTCTATTGCCAAAACGGGTATAATTTAGATAATATACTATGATGTTCCCTTTATCTGACAAGAGGGAGGACACAGCAATAGCTGGCCTTTCTATGGGAGGCTTCGGTGCAATCAGAAATGGAAGCGGCCTTGGCAGCGGAAACGTAAGGACAGATGATATATAAATGGTCTGCCCGGAATGACTTTTTTGAATATTATTAATAAGAATTGAGGTAAGTAAATTGGAATATAAGGATTACATGGTAAGAGCAACGGCGGGCAATGCCCAGATAAGAGCATTTGCAGCCACAACCAAAGACCTTTCGGAGTACGCAAGGAAGGCCCACGGTCTTTCTCCCATTGCAGCTGCTGCGCTTGGAAGACTTATGACAGGAACTGTCATGATGGGAACAATGATGGACAACGAGGATGACCTTATTACCGTTAAGATGGACGGGGACGGGCCACTAAAAGGAGTACTTGCAACAGCTGATAATAAGGGACACGTAAAGGGCTATGTCAACAACCCATACGTCATCATGGAACCCAACGCTTCGGGGCATCTTAATGTAGGCGGCGGAATAGGAGAGGGGACTTTAACAGTCATAAGGGACATGGGGCTTAAAGAGCCCTACGTTGGCCAGGTCCCTCTTTTCTCAGGAGAGGTGGCAGAGGATCTTACCTACTACTTTACCAAGTCGGAGCAGACACCTTCTTCAGTGGGACTGGGTGTTCTGGTGGAGCGAGAGAACCTTTCGGTTATCGCAGCGGGAGGATTTATCATCCAGCTTTTGCCCTTTGCTGAGGAGGCAACCATTTCTCACCTGGAGGAGAATCTTAAGAAGTTTACTTCTGTTACGGATATCCTTAAGGCAGGAAAAACTCCGGAAGAGCTGCTGGGAATCATACTTGATGGATTTGATCTGGAAATCACTGACAGGATGGACCTTGATTTTTACTGCAACTGCGATAAGGACAGGGTTGAACGCGCTCTGATGCTGATCGGTGAAAAGGAACTCCAGGAGATGATAGACGAAGGAAAAGAAGTGGAGCTGAAGTGCCATTTCTGCAATAAAGCCTATATCTTCAATGTGGAAGAGCTTAAAGAGATAAAGGAAAAAGCTAAGATAAAGAAATCTGAAAAGAAGGACTAAGGATAAGAAAAGCCGGCGAGCAGCAATGCTTACCGGCTTATATTTTTACTCCTGAAGATGAACAGTTGGAAGGTTCCATTCAAAGCGCATTGCAAGGAAGCGGAGAAGTACAATGGTCACAAATCCTGCCACGGTGCATAATACGTCGTTTCCTGTAAACCTCCAGAGAAAGACCGTGACGATGCTTCCTGCTATGCAGGCAATTGCATATACGTGTTTGATGAGCACGGCGGGGATTTTGTCTGCAAATACATCCCGGATAATACCGCCGCCTATTCCCGTAAGGATTCCTACGAAGGCTATAAGGAAGAGATTATCTCCATACCCTGCATCGATCCCTGCGAAGATTCCATCCACTGTGAATGCTGCAAGACCAAAGGTGTCAAGCCAAAACAGGAGCCTGTCGTATATTGGGGTGATGCCCTTTGGCATAGGCCTTTTGAAGTACATCACAAGAAAGGCAATATTGGCTGTTATTAGCGTGATTATGGTGTAGGACGGGGTGACAAACATCATAGGAGGAGTCCTGTCGATGATAAGGTCGCGGATAAGTCCTCCGCCCGTTGCCGTAACAAGGGCAAGAAGGTTGATTCCGAAGATGTCCATATCCTTCCTGGCTGCCACCACTGCACCTGATATGGCGAAGGCAATCAGCCCTACGTTTTCTATAATTGACATGATAGTTGCACTCATATAAGTCACCTGTTTTTACATATTCTCAAACATTCTGAATGATAATCCTTTTTCAGGGCATTGTAAACCACAAAATGACGACTTCTTTTTATCAAAATTTAATAAAGATTTGCCGATTATAAATGATGATAAATTGTATAATGATTGTATGATATTGAGAATAACTTGCATTTTATGAATTAAGAAGATGCCTAAAATAAGGAGGTCCATCAATGGAAATCAGAGAAAGAAAAGGCAAGCTGGTCCAGAAGCTGATTATTGCAGCTATCTCAGCTATTGTAGGAGTTGCTACAGTTCTTACCATCTTAAGCGGCTATGAGATCAACAAGACCTATAATGATATGGTTCAGGAAGAGCTTAAGGTTGCCGTAGAACAGCTGGGAAGTGAGATGAGCAGTGTATGGGATGGTGACTGGTCAGTCATTGACGGCAACGTCTACAAGGGCGAAGAGAATGTCATGGCTGAATATGAAGAGATCATGGATGATCTTCATGCTGAAACAGGAATCGAGTATGCTGTTTTTTATGGCAAAGAGCGCATGATCACCACGTTGAAGGATTCCTCCGGAAACAAAGCTACAGGATATAATTGCTCAGATGTTGTGGCAAGTAAGGTTCTGACAGGCAAAGAGGAGTACTTCCTTAAAGCGGTTCCTGCAGGTGCTACGGAGTCGTTCTTTAGCTATTACGCTCCTTTGTATAACTCGGACGGCTCCGCTGTTGGAATGGTATACGCAGGAAGAGAGAGTGATTCGGTTGCTGCAACTACACGAATGATCATACTTCAGATGGTTCTCCTATCACTTATTATCACCCTTACTATTTCAGTTGTGGGAATAGTGGTAGCCAACAGATCTTCCAAGAAGATGAGAGCCATTGCTGATGAGCTGGGCAATCTTTCTCAGGGACAGCTTAAGCTTAATATCGATGAGAAATCCATTGACAGAAATGATGAGATTGGCCTTTTGGCAGACGGAGCAAGGGTTCTTTCAGAGAAGCTTGGTGATGTCATTAAGACCACCATGGAGATGTCAGACGAACTTAAGAAATCAGGAGCTGAGCTTTCAGAATCTGCTTCCCAGGCATCTACAGCATCCAGCCAGGTAAGTGAAGCTGTGGATGAGATTTCCAAGGGCGCTGTAAATCAGGCGGAGAGTGTTGAAAACGCTGCAGGAAATACACAGGATATCGGAAGGGATATCGATGAAGTATCAGACAATGTAGAAGAGCTAAATGCATTTGCCAACGAGATGAAGACCTCCTGTGAAGCTGCCATGGATGCTCTTGATAAGCTCATTGCCCAGAGCAGCGAGGTACAGGCTTCGGTTCACGATATAGGAGAGACAATCGATTCTACCAATGAATCTGCAAAAGAAATCTCCAAGTTCTCGCAGGCCATCACAGAGATCGCCAGCCAGACAAACCTTCTTTCCCTTAATGCTTCCATCGAGGCAGCAAGAGCAGGAGATGCAGGAAAAGGATTTGCGGTTGTTGCTACTGAGATCGGTCAGCTGGCAGTACAGAGTAGTAATTCTGCTGAAGAAATCAAGAAGATTGTTGAAAAGCTTGTGGCTGATTCCGAAGCATCCGTAGAAGTAATGCAGAAGCTCAACGCTAACTTTGCACAGCAGTCAGAGCAGCTGGATGATACAAAGTCCAACATGCAGAGCATGGCAGACAACGTTGTGAATGTATCCAATTCTACTGACTCCATTGCAAGTCATATCGAACAGCTGACAACTGCAAAGGATAAGCTTGTGGAGATCATATCCGATCTTTCAGCTATTTCCGAGGAGAATGCAGCATCAACTCAGGAAACCAACGCATCCATGCAGGAACTCAATGCTACCTTCGCCCTCATCACAGAGTCTGCCGGCAAGCTTCAGGAACTGGCAGGAGACATGCAGGATACTATCAGCTATTTCAAGCCATAAATTCATTGAAATTCACTGTTCCCCTAGCCTTGGAAAGTCCCATGGCTAGGGGATTTTTTCGGTATTTTATATAATTGACATTTATTTAACGGATGGCTATAATGATTTTGTGGTTTACTTAACAAACTTACTATTTGGAGATTGTTATGGCAGATAAAGATATTTCTCAGGCAGTCATCGCGAGGCTTCCTCGTTACTTTAGATACCTGGGTGACCTTAAGGAAAAGGGCGTAGAGAGGATCTCATCCCAGGAGCTATCTGATATTATGAAAGTCACAGCTTCCCAGATCAGACAGGATTTTAATAATTTTGGCGGCTTTGGTCAGCAGGGCTACGGTTACAACGTGAACTATCTCTTTGACGAGATCAGTAAGATCCTTGGAATCGACAGACAGCACTCACTGGTCATCATTGGCGCAGGTCACCTTGGCAAGGCCATTGCCGGGTACACCAACTTTACCAGGAGAGGCTTTGTGTTCAAGGGGGCATTTGACCGTGATCCGGCACTTTTTGGAACCATGATCCGTGATGTGGAAGTTCGTCCCATTGACGAAGTGGAGGACTTTGTACGGAACAACAATATAGAGATAGCAGTTCTTACCATTCCCAAGGATCAGGCTGTGCCAATGGCGCATAAACTGGCCGACTGCGGAATCAAGGCTATATGGAACTTTGCTCATGTTGACCTGGATGTTCCTAACAATATTCAGGTAGAAAATGTACATTTATCTGACAGTTTGATGAAATTATCGTATAATATAAGCAGGTACGAAAAAACTATTAAGCAATAGTGAGAGAAACTGATGGCCAAAGACGATGGAGTGTACATTTCCGCCCTGGAAGGGAAGAGTATTCCTATCCTGACGCTGGACGACAAGTGGCATCAGCTGTTTACGCAGACTGAGATGACACCTGAAATTGAAAAGCTGGCGGATGAACTTAATGCTTTAGTTGAGCGCGACGGCAAGATCCGAATGGAGACCAAGAAGATCAAGAAGCTCAAGAAGACGCTTCTTTCTGAGATAGTCCCACTTCGTGACCAGGCCAACAAGTCAGGCAATGCTGCAGCTATAGAAAAAGAGATCTCAGAGAGAACCAGGCTTATCAACGAGTGTAATGAAAAGCTGGACAGCCATGATGATGAGCTTTTGGATCTTTCCAAAGAAATCTATGACGTCGATTATAAGCTGATGATAGAGACCATGAAGGCCTGCTATGAGACTCTTCACACGAACACAGAGTATATCAAGGGCCTGGATGAGTGGATCTCCAAAGTGAGAGTAGAGCTTAAGAAGAATGTCATAAGACTTCAGGAAGCTGAGATGGAGAATTACAACCTGTATTCATATATGCATCAGATCTTTGGTCCGGAAGTCATCGATATCTTTGATCTAAAATATGATCCGGACAGAAGACATCCCGTAAGAAGGCCTCTGGCCGGAGACGAGACAGAATATACAGACTGATTACGAGGCTGCCGTAAGGCAGCCTTTTACGTCATATTGTAAGGAAAACCGGGGATAGGACCCGGGCGGGGAGGAAAATACTGATGAGATATGCACTTTCAAGCCAGGAAATGAAGGTCATAGACAGAAATACCTCTGAAGTTTTCGGAATAGATACGGGGATACTTATGGAGAGAGCATCCTTGGAGGTTGTCCGTGAGATAGAAAGCTGGAAGCAAAAAAGGAATGCCCAGAGGCAGTACAGGGTTTTGGTACTGTCCGGAGTAGGTAATAATGGAGGAGACGGAGTCTGCATAGGCAGGATCCTAAAGACCAGGGGCTACCGTGTGACCCAGTGCATAATAGGAGACCCTACCAAAGCTACGGATCTGCTCCTTAAGCAGCTTAAGATCTCTGAGAAATACGGTGTTCCCACCGAGACCTTTTTAAGTGTCCGGGAGACCAAAAACGGCTATGACTACGACATTATCGTGGATGCCATGTTCGGCATAGGCCTTACAAGGCCACTTCTTGGGGATGCCTTAGAAGCTGTGAACTATGTAAACAGATGCAAGAAGGAGATGGGAACTGACCTTTTGCTGGTATCTGTAGACATGCCCTCGGGGGTAAGTGCAGATACGGGGCAGGTCATGGAGGCTGCTGTAAGGGCGGATGTGACCGTGACCTTCAACCAGGTGAAGATAGGCCAGGTTCTGTATCCGGGCTGTGAGTACTGTGGCGAGCTTAAGATTGCTGACGCAGGAATAACCGATGAGAGCTTCTTGGGAAAAGAGCCTCTTATTGAATATTATGATGGAGATGCGCTTTTTCTTTTGCCGGAGAGAAGGAAGGACTCCAACAAGGGAACAAACGGAAAGGTCCTTATCGTAGCCGGTTCCAAGGATATCAGCGGAGCATGTATCCTTGCTTCTTCGGCATGTCTCAAGGCAGGAGCCGGGATGGTGATGATCTTTACGGCGGCAGAAAATGCCGAGGCGGTAAAGACTCTTTTGCCCGAGGCTATTCTAAGTACCTACGAGGATTTCGAGCCTGTAAAGGATAAGCTTTTGGAGGCACAGAAGTGGTCGACCCAGGCTGTTATCGGTCCCGGAATAGGAACGGAAGGCAAGGGAAAAGAGCTTTTGACGGTGATGCTGGATTCCTATGACAAGAGCCTTGTGATGGATGCAGATGCGATTAATATCATCGCCAATGATCCCGAGCTTATGAGGCTTACACAAAACTATGCTACCGGTCAAAAGGAACTTATATTAACGCCCCACATGGGTGAGTTTTCAAGGCTCATGAACAGACCTGTCAGGGAATGTAAAGAGCACCTTTTGGAATATCCCAAGGAACTGGCAGAAAAGCTGCACGGTACTGTGCTTTGTAAGGATGCCAGAAGTATAGTTGCTGACAGCAATCAAAAAAAGATTTATATTAATGTTAGTGGAAATGATGGAATGGCTACAGCCGGAAGCGGAGATGTGCTATCGGGAATTCTTGGAGCCTTTATCCTCCCGGGGACTTCCGGATATGAGGCAGCCATTGCAGGAGCATATATCCACGGAAGAGCAGGTGATAAAGCCGGCGAGAAGACAGGAAGGTACTCGCTGGTTGCCACAGACATAGTGGCTGCTCTGTCAGAAATACTAATTTGAGATTGGAATAGTGATATGGACACAACAATAGATCTGCACCCCAGAGTTTATGCCAGGATTGACCTTGGAGCGATTGAGCATAACCTGGAGGCTATGAGAGACAATATACCCAAAGGAACACCCATCTGCGCCGTTATCAAGACGGATGGCTACGGACACGGCTCTGTAGGCATAGCAAGGGACCTGGAGAACAGGGATTATATCTGGGGCTACGCAACTGCTACAGCAGAGGAGGCTTTCGAGCTTAGGGATGACGGGATGAAAAAGCCCATCTTGATCCTGGGTTACACATTCCCCTGCACCTATGAGCGAATGCTGAGGGAGGGAATCAGACCAACCGTATTCAGGATGGATCAGGCAAAAGAGCTTTCTGCCATAGGCAAGGACCTCTTAGAAAAGGGAGTGATTTCAGAGGCAGCACCCATACACCTTGCAGTAGATACGGGGATGTCCAGGATAGGAATAACCCCTGATGACGCCGGTATTTCTTTTGCAAGACAGGTACTCGAACTTGACGGGATAAAGGTAGAAGGCGTATTTACTCACTTTGCAAGGGCGGATGAAGAGGACCTTACCAACGTCAGGGAGAGAGAAGAAGTATTTAAGAGCTTTTTGGGACGCATTGAAGCAGAGCTTGGCTACAGGATCCCGATAAAGCACTGTGCCAATTCAGCCAGCATCATTGCTGTTCCCGAGTCTTCCATGGACATGGTAAGGGCAGGAATTACAATGTACGGCATGTGGCCTTCCGATGAGGTGCCTAAGGACATCATTGATTTAGAGCCTGCTATGGAGCTTATCAGCCACATTGTCATGGTAAAGGAAGTTCCCAAGGGAACCCCTGTAAGCTATGGTGGGACCTTTGTAACCGACAAGAGAACCAGGATAGCAACCATTCCTGTTGGATATGGTGATGGATATCCAAGAAGTCTTTCAGGTAAGGGCTATGTACTGATCGATGGCCACAGGGCGAATATTCTCGGAAGAGTATGTATGGACCAGTTTATGGTTGATGTGACGGATTTTCCGGATGTCCGGGAGGGCGATGAGGTGGTCCTTCTTGGAAGGGACAAAAAGAGCGGAGAGATGATCTCTGCCGAGTTTCTCGGAGACCTTAGCGGAAGATTTAATTATGAGCTGACCTGTGACATCAACAAGAGAGTGCCAAGGGTGTATGTGAAATGATCAAAATAATCTTTGCGGATTACGATGACATGAATAATGAGATGCTGGTGAAACAGCTGTCTATGCTAAAGGAGAGGTACAAGTGTAAACTCCTTCTCTTTGACGGGCCTCTACAGGGGGAAGAGGGCATGAAGGCCAGCTGGTGTTCCGAGCACAGACCCGGTTTGTTTGAGGATTTCTGTTTTTCCTACGGCGGGCAGAATATGATGGAAACTATACTTGCTTATATAGGAGACGCAGGGATAGATGCGACGGAGGTAATGTTTATATCCGACAATGAGGCAGAGCTTGCCAATGCCAAGGAAAAGGGGATGGAGACCAGATCTCCCAAGGGCATGGCAGCTGCTTACAGGAGAGCTGTTGAAAAGCTGAAGGAACAGGCGAATGGACCTTTTAAATCCTGAGGATCCTTCCCGCAATATAGGAATCCGTATGACTGGAAAGATCGCAAACGATATGAGTTATCAGAACATGCTGGGACTCAATGTCCTGACCATAGAGATAGACCAGAAAGCTTCGAAGGTCTGATGATGAGTAAGAGTTATAAACAAAAGAAAAGCAAGGATACCAAATCGGTGTCCTTGCTTTTTTGAATGTGCGCCTTGCGGCG
>DFGW01000117.1 GCA_002372465.1 Butyrivibrio sp. UBA3740 | reverse complement strand
CCGATTGCTGAATTGAACTGTACACGGAAACCGTTGTTAACCTGAACCTGTCCCTTATCATCAACCCAGGGTACTCTGAAGAGGATCTGTCTCTCAGGTGTTACAAGTCTCTCTAAAAGAGCATCCTTGCGGTATTCTTCTTCATTTGCCTCAATAACAACACGAAGTGACTCCAAAACCTCTTTTACTGCCTGGTGGAACTCGGGCTGTGCCGGATTCTTCTCTACAACATAATTGTAGATCTCATCAACATATGACATTTTTCTGTTCTCCTTCCTGGCGCTGCAGCGCACATAAAAAATATGATTTTAATTCCTTATAGAGCATTGACCTATTTTTAGGTATAGAAAAAGGGCGTAAGGAACTAAAGGTCTCTACGCCCCATTGCGCAGACATCGCTGTCTGTATACAATAATACACTATGCCCATTTAAAGTGCAAGAGTTTTTATTACGTTAATTTGCTAAAACTTTTCCGGGTCGGAAAACTCTTTCTACTCTCCTCCGTCGCCTTCAGACTCTTCAGAATACTCTTCCTCAGACTCTTCTCCGGACTCTTCCTGGTTTTCTTCGCTCTCTTCCGACTGCTCCTGTCCTTCATCGCCGCCTTCATCTGAGCCCTGGTCTTCCGCAGGCTGAGCATCCTCTGAAGGCTCTTCCTCTGCCGGAGGATCATAGGTCTCCCACCTGTAAAAGAACGCGTGGTGTCCTATCATGGTATAGTTCTTGATCCTGTAGTAGTCAGCCCAGTACTGGGTCATGAAAAAGAGATAATCACCGATTCTGGCGCCGTTTAAAACCTCCTGAGCAGCTCTTATACAGGTTGAATTGGGACCAATGGACATGATGTAGTCGATCTTCCCCGATCTGTAAGGAGCAAACTGCATATTCTGGGTAATAACACCGATGATGGAATTGGGAAAGGCCGAGCTCTTTACCCTGTTCATGATAACCGAGCCAACGCCAAGCTTACCGGTATAGGACTCACCATCTGATTCAGCCTGGATAGTAGCTGCAAGCCACAAAAGCTCTGTGTCGCTGGCAGAGTAGGAACCACCGGTGTCCTCTTTGGTAAGGGCAAGTCTTTCTGCAATCTGCTGAGCCAGTTTAGCCTGGGCAGCTGCAACCTGAGGTTCCAGTTCCTTCATCTTCTTATCAAGCTCTTTGATCTTGGTGTCGTAATCAGCAAGCTTATTCCTCTCATTGGAGAGGGTGCTGTTGGTGGCATTTAGCTGCCCCTTTACTGTGGCAGTAAGATCCGCGAGTTCATCGTGCTTCTCATCAAGCTGTGTCTGATAAGCATCAAGCTCTGCCTCACGCTCTTCCACCACTTCCTTCTTGGCCTGGATCTCAGCCTGAAGCTCCTGGAATTCGGCTATTTTCTGGCGGTCATAGCGCACGATGGCATTGATGTATTCAAATTTAGTCAATAGTTCACCAAGGGATCCGGATTCGAGAAGAACCCTGACAAGACCGGAAGTACCACCACTTTCATAGGTGGACTTAAGACGCATCTTGAGAGCTTCATAGCGCTCTTTTTCATTCTGCTGAGCCTCGTTAAGCTCGTTATTTAACTGGACTATTTCAGAGGAAACCTCAGCCATGGCATCTTCCGCCTCCGAAATTTCCTCATTAAGGGTCGCTAATTTACTGGAGTAGCCATTGATAGTGCTCTGAAGCGCACTGCTCTGGCCTTCCAGGTTGCTTACATTACTCTGGGTCTCCTGTTTCTGCCCCTGAAGCTGCTTTATGGCATCCTGTGTTTCCTTGGTCTGTTTCTCCAGATTAGAAATGGTTGCCTGTGTTTCAGCCTCCTGCTGCTGCATATAGGAGATGGTATCCTCCATCTCATCAGCGTGGCATACAAAGGAAAACTCACACGTTATCAGGCAAAGGAGTATCATCCCCAACAGTATCTTCCTTCGCATACTCACCTTCCTTTAAAAAGTCGTTCTCCCCCGGAAAACTGATATTGTTAGACTTCCTGATGAAGTCCATCATATTCATTATCTTGAGGGTTTCTGAATGTGGCATTTCAGGACACTCGAGCCACTTTTCCTGTATGGCTCTGACACAGGCCTCCACTTCATATTCATAGCCTGTCTTCTGCTTCGGACGCTTATAATAGGCAAGTTTTTTATTCTCCCTGTCAAAGACGCCAAAGCCAAGGGGGTTATTGATATTCTCAACTACAATATATCCCTTGGGTCCATAAACGACACCGTTTTTATCACATTCAGAAAGGGCTGTGGCATTAAGTACCGCCATCTTCCCGTCGGTATATCTAAGAGTAATGGAATCCTGCATATCAACGCCAAGATTGTTGAAGGTACATATGGATGCTATGTCTGCAACCTCATTACCAAATACCATGGAGGCAAAATTAAGGGCATATACTCCAAGGTCAAGAAGCGCTCCGCCGCCAAGTGCCGGATTATTGATCCTGTCTATCTCTGAAAGATTAAAGCCGAGATTGGCGGTAAGCATAGTGGGCTCACCGATCACATTGCTTGCCAGAACCTCTTTAAGCTTGGTAATGATAGGCATATATCTGGTCCAGATAGCCTCGGTAAGGAGAAGGTTCTTTTCCTGGGCATACTCAAAGGACTTAACAGCCTGAGCCTCATTAAGCATGAAGGCTTTCTCACACAAAACGTGCTTGCCTGCAGAAAGAGCCATCTCTACATTGGCATAGTGCTCTGAATGTGGTGTTGCCACATAAATAAGGTCAACCTTGGGATCAATGACAAGCTCCTCATAGGAACCGTAGGCTTTCTTGATTCCATAAGTCTGAGCAAACTTCTCAGCCTTGTCCGCAGTACGAGATCCAACGGCATAGCAGACCACTCCTCTCATATCCTTAAGAGTCTGTGCCATAACTCCGGCGATCACACCGGTTCCCATAATACCAACCTTAAGTCTGTCAAACATAGCTGTCACCCCTTTATAGTTTTATCAGTTAAGGAACTCTGACTTTATATATCCGGTCTTATTCTTGTATGTTACCTTGGCCCAACCGCTTGCATACTGCTCGGTAACTTCAACAGAAGTACCTGCATAGAGAGTTTCAAGGACATCACTTTCTGTACTTGCTTCCTTACGAAGTCTTACAGTCTCCTGTACGACCATTTTACCGGTCTTGGCAGTAGTATCCTTTTTATCTGTTGCACCTGTAGATGCAGACTGAGTGGATGATGATGAAGAAGCCGATGCATCGCTTGCTGAAGCAGAAGCTGACCCAGCTGCATCCGCATTGTCCTCCTGCGATGAAGCATCCTCCGTTGCATTCTCAACTACAGTTGTCTCCTCAGAGACAATCTCAAAAAACTCTGTCTTAACGTAAGCTACCGAGTTCTTATATTCAACCTTACTCCAGCCGTTAGCAAGAGCCTCAAGCTCTTTGAATTCCTGGCCGATTGTAGTCTTATCAAGTATATCCGCTGTCTCGGAATCCGAGCTTCTTATGTTGACTACATCTGTAGCCTTGATAACTCTGGTGGTCACGGTAGTCTCTGAAGACTGAGTCTCTTCTTCTGAGCTCTCCAGAGCACTCTCGTCAGGTGTGGTTGCCTCGGAAGTAGCAAGAGCCTCACCCACAGAAACCTGAAGTCCTGAGCGCATCCTTGTCAGGAGCTCAGCAAGGGCCTCATCTCCGCTTACCATCTCATTGTAGCTTGATGCAACCTTATTATTAAGATCGATAACATCAGACTGAACATTGATCTGCTTAAGATAATCCAGCTCATTGGCATCTGCGATATCTCCGTTGATATACAGATTGCCATTGTCGTCAGTGCAGATATAAAGAGTCTCAAGTCCCGGTACATTGCCGTCATACTCGTAGAGCTTGACTTCATTGTAGACGTAAGCCACATAGCTTCCCTCGATAGGACCCGGCTTGGTATAAACTGTGATATTATCAAACTTCTCTATGTATTCAGAAGCTGCAACAGCCTTAAGGATCTCAGTCTCATCAAGTCCCTTATAGATCTGTGCCAGAGTGTCCGCATCACCATCGGCAGAAGCAGTATAATACTTCTCCACCAAAGCATTCACCTCAGGATAGGCGTTCTCCTCCATTGTTGCCTCCGGGATCTCGAATCCGGAATTCTCCACAGTAGCCACAGTCGTCTGCACTTCCTGAGTAGTCCTCTTATTGGCACTTACAGCGATCACAACAGTGATGATGACAGCAACCACCAGTATTGCAGGCATCAGGTATTTCTTATTATCCCCAAGGATCTCAAATATATCCTTTTTCTCATTTCTCCAGTTTGTAATACTATTTTTATTTTTCTTAACCATCGTATAACCTCAAGAACTTTATTGCATAATAACTGCACCCGACTGGACTCGAACCAGCAACAAAGGCGTCGGAGGCCTACGTTTTATCCATTAGACTACGGGTGCAAATACATAGCTATAATATCATAAGTCCAGGATAAATGTCTATAAACGCAGTTCCGTTCGTTACCGTTCACAGTTTCCTCCCCGGCCAGCTTACAGCCCCTCCGCCACAGGGGACTCCGGTGGAGACGCTAGCAGCAACTAAAGCTTTCAAATCCGCGCTTTAGTATCGAACCGTTTCATTCATGAGCTTCCGCTCCGCGGTCTTCGATTCTGTTCACGGATCAACAGGGCTGACCTCTGGGCCGCCTTAGCTGTTATTTCCATTTTTTCGCTACTCCCATACGAAACTTTTCTTACATGTTCCGGCAGCTTTTTCTTTAATGCGCATGCTTGACTTGCAGGGCAGCTGGTTTTCGTTTTTTCAAATTGTCATACGGTGCGAAGCACCTACAATAAGTCAGGGAGTCACTCTCTCAAGCTAGCTTGGGGAGATGACTCCCTGGCTTATTGATACGCTCGCTTTGGCGAGCTATGACCATTTGATTTTGACTATATATTACGCTGCCCTGCTTCGGACAGTTTTCCGCATGCGCGTAAAAATCTGCCTGTGGAACATGAGAAAATGGCGTATGCTCATGAAGCTCAAAAATGAAAACAAGCAGCTTCGGCGCCCTATAAGGCCCGTTTAGAGGTCGGCGATCCGTAGAATCGAAGGCTGCGGAGCGAATGCCATGAATTCCGGCGAGATAGTCGACAAGGATTTGGAACTTTTTGCTGCGAAAGTCTCCACCGGAGACCCCTGTGGCGGAGGGGCTGTAGGCTGGCCGGGCCATGAAACTGTGAATGGTAGCCTCTGTGTATTTTATTCCTTTACTATGGAGAATCTGTCGGTTTCCCTGTCGTACCTGTAGAGGTTGTCGCTAAGAATCTCCTCTTCGGCGACGGTGGACCTGTTGACCTCGCCTATGATCTGGCGGAGATTTTCGGGATTCATGTAAAAATCCGCATCAGGAATTACCAGGCACTCATGGATAGATGAAGGAATGATGTAAAGGTCACACTCGTGATCATCTGCAATCTCCTTAAGTACCCCGGGGTAGAAGCAAACTCCGGCTCCAAGGTGCTCACTTTTGTTTGTGACCACATAGATTCCGCAAAAGGCATCTGTATCAGGGGCAATTCCGGTCACCCTCTCAAGGAAGTCCATGAGCCCTGTAACCTTTGCCGGAGCTTCAATTGGTGCATTCATCGATACATTCTCCCAGAGCTCATCCTTACTTATCTCCCATTCCTCCAGATGGTCATTTTGGATCATGATGGCTCCGTCTCCCATATATTCATTCCTGTAGTGGCAAAGGGGCACAAGAGCCAGGTCCAAAACGCGCTTTATGGGCACCTCCTTAAGCTTTTCTTTGTTCTTCTTATAATTCACCGCCTTGAAAAAGAGCTTGTCAGAAACCTGAGAAAAATCGAAAAAGAAGTCCATATCAATATCAACCTTTGGAGCCGAACACTTATACATGTTCACCACGTCATTCACGATTCCCATAAGAAGCGCCCCCCTCCTGTACTGCTCATACATCCCGTCGATGTAAATGGTCGGAGCCACCTTCTCATCCTTCTTCCTTATGGTGAGGGCATGATATACCACTCCGTTATTCTTAAGGACATCTGAATAGTCGATTGTATAGCAATCTCCCAGTGCATCCTTTACCTCTCTTGCAATTACCTGTCCGAATTCTTTTATTTCCATATCTGTTTTCTCCTCTTTTTTACAATATTTTTCTTTGAAATGCGCAAAAAAAGACAATAGAAAGTCCCTTGGGAATTCCTATTGTCTTACTATGATTACTTTTATGATTGTGTTTAAACCGTGTCAGATATGGTTACGTATAAAGATTAAACTCTTGAAAGGTACTCGCCTGTTCTTGTATCAATCTTGATAACGTCTCCCTCGTTTACGAAGAGAGGAACTGAAACGTTAGCACCTGTCTCAACTTTAGCAGGCTTTGTAGCGCCTGTAGCTGTATCACCCTTGAAGCCGGGCTCTGTCTCTGTGATAGTAAGCTCAACGAACATAGGCGGCTCAACTGCAAATACATTGCCGTTGTAAGACATTACCTTACAGGTCTCATTCTCCTTAACGAACTTAAGAGAATCACCGATCTGGTCTGATGTAAGACCGATCTGCTCATAAGTCTCTGAATCC
>DFGW01000002.1 GCA_002372465.1 Butyrivibrio sp. UBA3740 | reverse complement strand
ATGAGCTATGGTTATGTATACGTTGCTCAGATCGCTATGGGTGCTAACATGCAGCAGACAATCAATGCGATCAAAGAGGCTGAGGCTTATCCAGGACCTTCACTTATCATCGCTTATGCTCCTTGTATCAACCAGGGTCTTAAGGCCGGCATGAACAAGGTTATGGATGAGGAGAAGAAGGCTGTAGCTACAGGATACTGGGATATGTTCAGATTCAATCCTCAGGCAGAGAACAAGTTCACTCTTGATTCCAAGCCTGCTACAGAAGACTTCCAGAGCTTCCTTGATGGTGAGGTTAGATACCTTTCACTTAAGCTTAAGAATCCTGAGAGAGCAGCTAAGCTCAACGCAGCAGCTGCTGAGCATGCTAAGGAGCACAGAGCTTATCTTGAGAAGCTTGTTAACCTCTACGGCAAGAACTAATAAGTCAGGTAGCCAGATAATGGCATGAAGAAAGTCCCGGTTCGAAAGAGCCGGGACTTTTGTAATGTAAATAAAAAAATGACATGAAAAAAGCACAGGGCCTTAAGCTCTGTGCTTTTGATCATCAGATTCAGATTCTTGACAAGGTTTGCACGGCGCTGTCCTGGATAACTACTGTGTAGTGCTCGGCCAGATAATGCTCATCAGCTGTGCTGCCGATCTCTGTCTTGCCATACTCGGTAAGAAGAGAGCAGATGTTGTCAAATACTGTATTGTCCAGGTCGCCCTGGTGAATGATAAGGTAGTACTTACCCTTTGCATCATTCTTGTATAGTGTGTTAACACCGTTGAATTTCCTGCTTACTATTGCTGCGAACTTGGTTACCTCATGTAATGAATCAAAGGAAAAGATCCTTGAACCCTTTCTGCTGGGGAGATCCTTTTTCTTAGGACCTGCGGTCTTTTCTTTGACTTTCTTGGAATCGGACTGTGCTCCGGAGAAAGGAGAATCCATGAAATCATTCATGTTGCTGTGCTGAAGTCTCTTAAAGAGGCTCATCACATCTTCCTCATCGTCCTCCTCGTAGTCATCCTCATCATAATCCTCGTCATCGTAATCCTCATCCTCGTCATCTTCTTCATGAACAGAAGGAGCAAAGTTGGAGAATCTGGTATCCAGTTCATCCGGATCCTCTACCTTGGTGATGATAAGGACAATGCACTCTGAGTTAATGGGAATGGCTTCGATCATAAGTGGAGTGTCCTCCGCATCGAATCCAAACTCTATATTGGCCTGCTGCATCATGTCCTGAAATAGCTCTTTTGCCTTATCAGTTCCATATGCAAGCTCTGTAATCTTGAGGTCGCGCTTCGCAAGGTCATCACGGGTAAGTGTACATCTAATCTGGTGATCATTGACTTTCTCAATCTTCATGATGCATACCTCCTGACTTTGGAATACATAGATACTAAGTGATACAATATCCTATGTCAATAGATATATCGTCATTTTACACTTAAACCTTCCGATATTCATAAAATCTTAAGAATTTTCGACGCTAATCTTAAGAAATTTCGAAGGTATTTCTTAAGAATTATCTGCTAAGATAGTTTTTGTTGAGATGCCCGGCACCCAGACTTAATCCGGGAAGGGGGCATAAAAGGGAACGAATCTATAACATCTATCAAACTTCTATGGCCGGAAGTTATGACCCGGCTATCTGGATGTCTTACTATTTGATTCCGAAAAATCCGGAATCAATTCCCTAATTTTACAACAAATATCAAACACAGAGTATAAAACAAAAATCTTTTTTCTACTTTAATTATACCATATTTTGTATTTTGCAGAGTGTGGTACAGAAGGATTTGTGCTGTGGCATCTCGGCAGATTAATATATGTCAAAAGAAATATCGGCATCCGAAACTGGCATGAGCAGGAATTTATCACGTGATCTGTCTTTTTGGTTATGGGTGCCAAAATATGAAAGATAATATCCGTAAGAACCATCAACTAAAATTTTTATAAAGATTAAGGACCCCATCCTTGCAAACAATTACCTTTAAGGCTGTATGGATATGACTTTCATAATGACGTAAACTTAATAATCTGTTATAATTTAGGGCGATTGTAAAGGAGCAGGACATGAAGAAAAAGGTAATTCCGGCGATTATTATAATCGTCCTTATTTTTATTTTTGCAGGTATTTTTGTATTACAGCAGTACATGAAAAAGTTCTCCTATAGTGAGGAAAAGGCAGATCTTAACAGCTACTTCGGAATAAGTTCCGAAACTGATGTGCCTATCATCTATAAGAACGAGATCATTGAGGAGCGGGCAAGACTTCTTGATGGAACATATTATATGGACTTTGCATCTGTTCAGAAGTACCTTAACGGCAGATTCTATTACGGAGTGGCAGATGGGACACTTCTTTATACAACACCTACAGCTGTCATAACAAACCAGATCGGGACGGATACCTGGTCAGATTCAGAGGGCGGTGGAGCACAGGAGTCTTATGTGATCTCCAGGATTGAGGATGATACTCTTTTCGTAGCTCTTGACTACGTTAAGAAGTACACCAATTTCAGCTACGAGGGATTTACAGACCCTAACCACATGCTTCTGACCACCAGCTGGGAGGATGAGCAGGTTGCCACTATTGCCAAGGACACACAAATAAGACTTCGCGGTGGTGTTAAGAGCGAGGTATTAAAAGAAGTAGCTAAGGGTGATACGGTTACCGTCCTTGAGGAAATGGAGACCTGGACCAAGGTTCAGAGCCAGGATGGATATATCGGATATGTTGAGAACAAGAAGCTCAAGGACCAGACCACCAAGAGTCCGATTCCTGTAACAGATTATGTAGAGCCTGAGTTTTCAAGCATCCGCAGGGATTTCATCATTAATCTGGGCTTCCACAACATTGGAGGCGCCGGCGGAAACGACACTATTTCGGATATGATATCAGGGGCAAAGAGCCTTAACGTTATTTCTCCTACATGGTTTGCTGTTACAAGCAATGAAGGAGCTGTTCGTAGCTTTGCTTCTTCTTCCTATGTTAATACAGCCCACAACAATGGCCTGGAGGTATGGGCACTTTTAGATAACTTCACCGGAGGAACCGACATTTCAAACTCAGAGTTCCTCTCCCATGCCGCGTCAAGAGCTGCCATCATAAATGAGGTGGTGGAGCAGTGCGTAGCTATAGGAGTTGATGGAGTTAATCTTGACTTTGAGATGATAGCATCTGAGGATGGGCAGTCCTTTGTTCAATTTATGAGGGAGATGTCCATTGCCTGCAGAAAGGCCGGACTTGTCTTTTCTGTGGACAACTATGTGCCAATGAATTTCAACGACTATTACGACCTGGAGGAACAGGGCGTATTTGCTGACTATGTGATCATAATGGGCTATGATGAGCACTACGCAGGCTCCAAGGAGGCCGGATCTGTGGCTTCTCTTGGCTATGTCGAGAATGGAATCATAAATGCCCTTAAGGAAGTCGATGCGTCAAAGGTCATCAACGCAGTTCCTTTCTACACAAGGATCTGGCACACCAAGGACGGAGTGGTTTCCAGTGAGGCAGTGGGCATAAGGAAAGCCAAGGACTATATCGCGAACCATGGCATTGAACTGCAGTGGGATGCTGCTGCAGGTCAGAACTATGGGGAGTTTACCGCTTCTGACGGAACCCTTAATCAGATCTGGATGGAGGATGAGACCTCACTTGGTCAGAAGATAGATTCCATGAAGGCCAATAATATTGCGGGAATCGCGGAGTGGTGCCTTGGCATGGAGACGGCTGAGATGTGGGATGTAATTGCGTCCTATGTAAACGGGTGATACAGGTAATTGATTGATATGGAAACAGAAGTAATTCAGATAGCTGAACATAATATTGACGAGGCTTCGCAAAAGAGCCTGTTCCGGGCGGGCAAAGTAATCCGCGACGGAGGGCTTGTGGCTTTCCCCACAGAGACTGTTTACGGCCTTGGGGGAGATGCCCTTAACCCGGAGTCTTCCAGAAAGATATACGCTGCCAAGGGCAGACCTTCAGACAATCCGCTGATAGTCCACGTTGCGGATATGGAGCACCTTGAGACCATAGTAAAAGAGGTGCCGGAGTCTGCAAGGAAACTGGCGAAGGCCTTCTGGCCCGGTCCCCTTACCATGATCATGAACAAGAACGATAAGGTCCCCTACGAGACTACAGGCGGACTTGATACAGTGGCCATCAGAATGCCCAACAATCAGATAGCCCTGGAGCTGATAAGACAATCCGGTGGCTTTATCGCAGCTCCAAGTGCCAATACATCAGGTCGTCCCAGCCCCACAGTTGCAAGGTATTGCGTGGAGGACCTCTCCGGCAAGATAGAGATGATAATAGATGGCGGACAGGTGGGTATAGGTCTTGAATCTACAATAGTGGATCTGACTTCAGACGTACCCATGATCCTTCGACCCGGCTACATAACTTTGGAGATGTTAAAAGAGGTACTGGGGCAGGTGGACGTTGACAGGACCATAATAGATGGCAACTCCGGACAAAGACCCAAAGCTCCCGGGATGAAATACAGACACTACGCGCCAAAGGGTCAGCTTACCATCATTCAGGGTGAGCAGAGCAAGGTGGTGGAGTATATTAACCTGCACGCCAAAGAGGCATCGGAAAGCGGCAAGAAGGTTGGCGTTATTGGTACAGATTCTACCAAGAGCCTATACCATGCCGATGTAATAAAGAGTGTTGGGGACAGGAAGGATGAAAAGACCATCGCCCATGAGCTCTTTAAGGTTCTTCGTGAGTTTGATGATGAGAACATAGATATCATGTTCTCGGAATCCTTTGATGACAGCGGATTCGGACAGGCCATAATGAACAGGCTCTTAAAGGCAGCAGGTCACAACGTTATAATTATATAGGGATTTGGAATGTCTGTAGGATTGCGAGAACGAAGTGGAGCAATCCGTATTATAATATAAGATATGATAATGAGAAAAGGAGTATGGGAAAATGATAGCTTTAGCCAGTGATCACGGCGGATTTGACCTCAAGGAATCTATTAAGAAGCACCTTGAGGAGAGGGGAATAGAGTACAAGGATTTCGGAACCTATGACAAGAATTCCTGCGACTATCCTGATTTCGGAGTTCAGGCTGCAAGGGCAGTAGGAAGCGGTGAGTGCGAGAAAGGCATTGTTGTCTGCACCACAGGCATCGGTATTTCCATAGTTGCCAATAAGGTAAAGGGTGTAAGATGTGCTCTTTGCTCAGAGACCACATCAGTAAGACTTACAAGAGAACACAATGATGCAAACATGCTTGCCCTGGGAGGCGGATTTACAGGGGAGCTTCTTGCAAATGAGATGGTTGATGTATTCCTGGATACTGCTTTTTCAGGTCTTGAGAAGCATGCACGCAGAATTTCCAAAATTTCTCAGATAGAAGAATAACTTATATTTAGGAGGACAGTATGGCAAAAGTTGTTATTATGGATCATCCGCTGATCCAGCATAAGATCGGACTTATCAGACGTACAGAGACAGGTACAAAGGATTTCAGAGAGACAATCAGCGAGATTGCCAATCTTATATGTTATGAGGCTACAAGGGATCTTGAACTTGCAGATGTAGAGATTGAAACTCCTATCTGCAAGACTACAGTTAAGGAGCTCAGGGGAAGAAAGCTCTGCATCGTTCCCATCCTCAGGGCAGGACTTGGAATGGTGGATGGAATGCTTACTCTGATCCCTGCAGCAAGGGTTGGACACATCGGACTTTACAGGGATCCCGAGACACTTCAGCCTGTGGAGTATTTTTGCAAGATGCCTCCGGATGTTTCAGAAAGAGAGATCTTTGTCGTGGATCCCATGCTTGCTACAGGTGGCTCTGCCATAGCAGCTATCCAGATGCTCAAGGATAAGGGCTGTGTGAAGATCCACTTCCTTTGCATCATTGCAGCACCTGAGGGACTTAAAGCTCTCCAGGAGGCACATCCTGATGTGGACATTTATGTAGGAGCTCTTGATGAGAAGCTCAACGAGCACAAGTACATCGTGCCAGGTCTTGGAGACGCAGGAGACAGGATTTTCGGAACCAGGTGAGTGCGGATTCGGAATGGACGTAGCATAACGAGAGCACAGCAGATTCATGCATATATCGCGGAGTACATATGTTGGGGAGGGGCCATATGAAAAGAGAAGACTATATTTCCTGGGATGAATATTT
>DFGW01000177.1 GCA_002372465.1 Butyrivibrio sp. UBA3740 | reverse complement strand
GAAGTTGTGGCTGGTACCGGACTGTAATGCCTTACCATCATGCATCAGGGACTCGATGGTGTAAGTAGCCTCTGCACCTGCAAATTTCTCTTTTTCTGACTTCTGACCCTTGATAACAGGAATAGCAAGAACCTCTTCACAGAACTTGGCATACACATTTAACATCTGTACAGTTCTCTCTTCTGCTTCCTCTGCTGTTGCGTGAGCAGTATGTCCCTCCTGCCATAAGAACTCTCTTGAACGAAGGAATGGTCTTGTCTCCTTCTCCCAGCGAACAACGCTACACCACTGGTTAAGTACCTGAGGAAGATCCTTGTAGGAATGGATCTCACCTTTATAATAATCGCAGAAAAGAGTCTCTGATGTAGGACGTACACAGTATCTTTCTGTCAGGGGCTCAAGACCGCCATGTGTTACCCAAGCAACCTCAGGCGCAAAGCCCTCAACATGGTCCTTCTCCTTCTGAAGAAGTGACTCAGGAATGAACATTGGAAGGTAGGCATTCTGTACCCCTGTCTCCTTGAACCTTGCATCCAGGTGCTTCTGGATCAGCTCCCATATAGCATATCCTGCTGGCTTGATAACCATGCAGCCCTTGATGTTGGAATAGCTGACCAGGTCAGCCTTGATACATACGTCTGTGTACCATTGTGTGAAATCTTCATCCATGGATGTGATTTCAGAAACGAGTTTCTTGTTGTCTGCCATTTTGTTTCTCCTTTTCTTAATAGAGTGGGGGCTGCGAGTCCGCATCCTCGCGGAGCGTATAATTTCATAAGAAATTAAAAAAGCCTTCGCATCCCCAGTTAAAAAGGGACCGAAGGCTTGTCGGCGGTACCACCCTAATTAAATCCCGGCACAGTGCCGTGGACTTCACTCAATTTGCACCCTTATCGCGGGAAACGCTGTATTTGGGCTTATGCTTTCATACAGGACTCCAAGGCAGGTTCGCTGCTTTTCCGTAAGAGCCTTCCACCAAATGGCTCTCTCTCTGAAACGTGATTACAGTTACTAGTCCTCTTCAACGTCGTTTATTATTTATATTTTAAGTAATTCTAGATTTAAAAGAGCCTGTTGTCAACCCTGAAACCTGATTCCGCTTACGCTTATCAGCGGTTAAGCTCACTTACAGGTCCGTCGCTGTGATGGGCAGCGATGATATTGTCGATAACGGAAAGGTCACAGGCGGGAAGGTCTCCGGGAACCGTGTTCTTGACGCTGGATGTGGCATTTCCATAGAAAAGAGCTTTCTCCACATCGTCATACTTAAGAAGACCGTATAAGACACCTGAAACATAGGCATCTCCGGATCCGATCCTGTCTATTACATCAATGCCTCTGTAGGGTTCTTCTGTGTAGAACTTATCCTCTTTAGCACTATAGATAGTAGATGTGAAGTTGTGCTTTTTTGGACTTATGACTTCACGCTGGGTTGTGCAAACTATCTTAACAGGGAACTCTTTTGTGTAGCTCTTCATGATATCTGAAAGCTCCCCTTGCTTTTGCATCATACGGCGGGAGGTCTCTTCGGAAACAAAGAGCACGTCAACATAGGGAAGTATGCTCCTTATGGTTTCCCTGGCATCCTCCTCGCTCCAGAGGTTTGCTCTGTAGTTGCAGTCAAAGGAAACCGTTGCTCCTGCGGCCTTGAATCTCTTTATCAGCTCAGTAGTTACCTTGCGGGTATTCTCATTAAGTGCCATGGTAATGCCACTGGTATGGAACATTCTTGTATTGGAGTAGACACTTTCCGGTATCTCCTCTAAAGAAATCCTCGTAATTGAGGAATTCATTCTGTCATAAACAATGGAAGGCTTCCTTGGAGCTGCGCCATTTTCGTAGTAATAAATTCCAAGCCTTGCCTCCGGAGCCTCATCATAGATCAGGTAGTCATCTGATACGCCTTCAAATCTGATCCTGTTCTTGATAAAGGTTCCCAGTGCGTTCTTGGGAAGTCTTGAGATCACGCCGGTGCGAAGGCCCAAAAGGGCTACACCCGAAGCCACATTAAGCTCCGACCCTCCTGCTCTTTTATCAAAGACATCTCCTCTTGTCATGAGTTCATAATTTGGAGGAGAGAGCCTTAGCATTATCTCTCCAAAAGTCAACAGATCAAAATTCTTATCCTGCATATAACCCCACCTTCTGCCGCTAATCAAAAATGCGCCCCAGAGGACGCATTCCTGATACCAGCCAACCATCAAAATGCAACATCTGCATTTACTATGATAGACTGTTATATATGCAAGTGTAAGCTCTTACATTGCTTAATTTGTTGAAAATCTTGAATTGTCTCTGTCGTTATATTGTGACAAGACTACCTCTCCTGCCTTCAAAGTAGCCGGAACATCAATAACTCTCTGATTGGCAGAGCCCCGGAATCTCAGCATAAGGTTCTTTTGCTCCTCCACAAACTCGCCGTCCACAAGGACGTCCAGCATGCTGATGATGGCATCCGTGTCCTCTCCGTGGCAGCGCTTGTTGTCAGGGTCTGTCAGCTCCTCCCAAAGATAACCCGAGTAGATCCAGATAGTGGCCTTGGGGACTTCCTTCTTGATCCGCTCAAGCAGGGGCCTTATCACTTTCTGGTTTACGATCTCCATGGGTTCGCCCCCAAGAATGGTAAGACCATCGATGTAACTGGGCTTTAGAGATTCAATGATCTCATCCTCCACCTCTTTTGTATAATCTTCCCCATAGTTAAAGTCCCAGGTAACTTCATTGAAGCACCCCTTGCAGTGATGAGTGCAGCCAGAAACAAACAGCGCTGTTCTGCAGCCTACTCCGTTGGCTACGTCATTGTAATATATCTGTCCGTACTTCATTTTTCTCCTTTTGAAAACAGGGCCGGATGTGCTCCGACCCTGTCTCGCATATATAAATACTTTTTCAAAAACCCCCAGCGAATACCAACACGGGTTCGCTAACAAAATAATGTAATCAGCAGGAAATCTTTGGATTGGACATGTGGAGAACTCTCTCCTTGATCTCCTGTGTTCTGCCCTGATTCCAGAACTGGGTTCCGATGTAACCACAGGTACGTCTTGCAACATTCATCTTGTTCTGGTCTCTGTTTCCGCAGTTAGGGCATTCCCAGATAAGCTTTCCATCTGTATCGGTAACGATCTTGATCTCACCGTCATATCCGCAGCACTGGCAGTAATCTGACTTGGTGTTGAGCTCAGCGTACATGATGTTGTCGTAGATGTACTTCATAACTGAGATAACAGCCTCGATATTGCTGTTCATATCAGGAACCTCTACGTAGCTGATAGCTCCTCCCGGTGAAAGTGCCTGGAACTCTGCTTCAAACTTAAGCTTTGTAAATGCATCGATCTGCTCTGTTACATGAACGTGGTAGCTGTTTGTAATGTAGTTCTTGTCAGTAACCTCAGGAATGATACCGAATCTCTTCTGAAGAGCCTTTGCAAATTTGTAGGTTGTTGACTCAAGGGGAGTTCCGTAGAGACTGAAGGATATGTTCTCTTTTGCTCTCCAGGCCGCGCACTTGTCGTTAAGGAACTGCATTACCTTTAATGCGAAATCTTTTCCCTTGGGATCTGTATGGGATACACCCTTCATGTACTTGGTGCACTCACAAAGTCCTGCATATCCAAGAGAAATGGTTGAGTAGTTTCCGAAAAGAAGCGGATCAATCTTCTCACCCTTCTCAAGGCGGGCAAGAGCTCCGTTCTGCCAAAGGATAGGTGCCACATCTGAAGGTGTTCCAAGGAGTCTGTTGTGTCTTGCCATCAGTGCTCTGTAGCAAAGCTCACATCTCTCCTCCATAATCTGCCAGAACCTGTCCTCATCCCTTGCCGATGAGCAGGCAACGTCTACCAGATTGATGGTAACAACGCCCTGATTGAATCTTCCGTAGTACTTATGAGTTCCCTCTACGTAGTTCTTGGCCTTTGCCTTGTTTCCTGCATTGCAAAGTCCCTCTGCAAGGGCCTCGTTGTCAGGTGTAAGGAAAGATCTGCATCCCATGCAAGGATATACATCGCCCTTTTTGAGTTCCTTCATCTTCTTGGCTGAGATATAGTCAGGAACCAGTCTCTTGGCTGTGCACTTAGCTGCCAGCTCTGTGAGATACCAGTACTTGGAATCCTCATGGATGTTGTCCTC